>MTPE01000443.1 GCA_002011835.1 Desulfarculaceae bacterium JdFR-95
GGCACCCACTCTGCCAGCCACAGCTCCGGCTCCAGGCGGCCGAACACCGCGCCTTGCTCGGCGGCGCGGCGGGCCTGCACCGTGACCAGCACCGGCTCAGGGTCCCGGCGGCGGCCCCAGCGCAGGGCGGTGCCCTCATCCGCGGCCAGGACCACCGGCCCGCTCTCACCCGCGCTCAGGCCTCGCTGCCGCACCACGGGCCAGGCCCGGCGCCGCAGCCCCAGGTAGAGGTGCGGCGGCGGATCCTCGCCCCAGGAAGGCCGCGGCGGCCGCCGGGATACACAGCGCACCCGCCGGCCCTCCAGCTCCAGCTCGTCCGGGGCCAGGCGCTGGGCCGCGTCCCGGATCGCGCCCTCGCGCACCCAGCCCCAACCCTCCTCCTCGTGCAGGGCCTTTAGTAGCTCCTTCACCCCCACCCACCCCTCGCCGTCCGGCACCAGGCCGAACTCGGCCGGCGCCACCCCCAAGACGTACACCAGCATCTTGACCAGGGCGGTCTCGCGCTGTGCCTGCTGTCGTCCCATGGGTTGCGCCTCGGATGAATGTTCGTCCCGTCTCCTGTGGCGGCGGCCGGGGCCGCAATCCCAAGCTGCTTCTCACTCCGCCATTCGCCGGAAGTGCCGCGATGGTTCATCCGGCGGATGGCCAGGGGGACCAAAGGATTACGGCCCAGGCCCTCAGCCCAGGCGGGGGGATGATATTTCGCCGTCTTTGCGAGGAAAATGATATGGCTTCCCGCCTGGTGGGAATTCCGAGGCCGTGGATCGCTGTAGTATGCCGTTTCGTATCATTTCATATCATTTTCCTTGCAAAGACGGACTCATGATCTTGTTCATCCCGGGCCGGCCCGGTCAAGGCTGGCCTCCGGCCACCCTTGAAGGGCTTATGGCCTTGACAGGGCCGGCCCGGGATGGTTCTACAGCCAACCCGGCATTTGCCGGATGAGCCCTTATCGGTCGTGTTGTCCGCCCCTTGCCCCTGCCCGTCCACTCCCCGGCCGGCACCCCCTGCCGGCGCCCCCTGGTTGCGCCCCCTTGGTTGGGTCCCGGTGCCTGACCTCCCCCCTGGGGCCGGGCCTGCCGCCGGCGGCTAGCGGAAGCGCTCCTGGATACCCGCGGCGCTGACCAGGAAGACCTTGCGTCCCTGGGGGTGCCACACCTCCAGGCGCCAGCGCTGGGCGGTGTCGTATCCGGCCGGGACGGTGAGCTTCAGCGGCGGGGGCACCTCCAGGCCGTGGGCGCGCAGGCTCTCCGGGGAGATGCGGACCTGGGGGTCGGCCGAGACCAGGGCCTGGGCCACCTTCTGGGCCTTTTCGGCCAGCAGACGGGCGCTGTTGTCGGCCTGGTCGGCCTGGCGGCCCAGCCAAGCGAAGACGAAGATGGCGGCGATACACAGGGCGCTGAGCAGGGCCAGCGCCTCCATGGTGTAGGAGCCTCTCTGGCCTCGGATCACAGGGCGTCCTCCAGGCGATGGGTGATGCGACCGCCGCAGATGGTGAGCACGGCCCGTCCCGGCAGGCGGCGGCCCAGGAAGGCGTTGTTGGCGGACAGGGAGCGGAACTGATCAGGAGTCACGGTCCAGGGTCGGTGGGGGTCGATGACCACCACGTCGGCCGGCCCGCCCTCCTCCAGGCGCCCGCCGGGCAGGCCCAGCAGGCGGGCGGGGGCGGCGCTCATGCGCTCG
Source organism: Desulfarculaceae bacterium JdFR-95 (assembly GCA_002011835.1). Classification (GTDB taxonomy): domain Bacteria; phylum Desulfobacterota; class Desulfarculia; order Desulfarculales; family Desulfarculaceae; genus Desulfocarbo. The sequence goes on from MTPE01000443.1 coordinate 1,684, forward strand.
ATCACCTGGGCCAGGGTGAGCAGGCCCTCCTCCACCAGGGCCAGCATCACGCCCAGGGCGGTCTCCAGGCCGGTGACCCCGAAGGCGGCCTGGTCGAACTCCAGGTCCTTCTCCAGCACCGAGTGGGGGGCGTGGTCGGTGGCCACGGCCTCGATGACGCCCTGGGCCAGGGCCTGGCGCACGGCCTGGCGGTCTTGGGGCGAGCGCAGGGGCGGGTTCATCTTGCGGTTGGTGTCGTACTCGCCCACGTCGGCGTCGCAGAGCATGAGGTAGTGGGGGGCGGTCTCGCCGCTGACCCGGGCGCCGGCGGCCTTGGCGCGCTCCAGGGCCTGGACGCTGTCGGCGCAGGAGATGTGGGCGATGTGTACCCGGGCGCCGGTGAGTCGGGCCAGGGCCAGGTCGCGCTCCACGCCCAGGACCTCGGCCTCGGCGGGGATGCCGGCCAGGCCCAGGCGGGTGGAGACCGGTCCCTCGTGCATCTGTCCGCCGGCGGACAGGCTCGGCTCCTCGCAGTGGCAGACGATGGGCATGCCGAAGGTGGCGGCGTACTCCATGGCCCGGCGCATGAGGCGGGCCTGGGGCACGGGCCGGCCGTCGTCGGAGAAGGCCACGCAGCCGGCCTCGGCCAGCTCGGCCATCTCGGTGAGCTCGGCCCCGGCCAGGCCCTTGGTGATGGCGCCGATGGGATACACCCGGGCGGAGGCGCCGCGGGCTCGCTCCAGGATCAGCTCGGTCACGGCCCGGGTGTCGTTGACCGGCTCGGTGTTGGGCATGCAGCACACCGCGGTGAAGCCGCCCGCGGCGGCGGCGGCGGTGCCGCTGGCGATGGTCTCCTTGTACTCGTGGCCGGGCTCGCGCAGGTGCACGTGCAGGTCGATCAGCCCCGGCGCCACCACCAGGCCCCGGCAGTCGAACACCTGGGCGTCGGCGGCCGCGATCTCGCCCCCCAGCTCGGCCACACGCCCGTCCTCCAGCAGGAGGTCGCCGGTCTGGTCCAGGCCGCTGGCCGGGCACAACAGGCGCCCTCCCTTGAGCAGGATGCGGTTCATGGCGCCTCCCCGGTGAGCAACAGATACAACAGGGCCATACGCACCGCCACGCCGTTGGCCACCTGCTCCAGGATCACCGACCAGGGCCCCTCGGCCATGGCGGGCGACATCTCCACCCCCCAGTTCACCGGCCCGGGGTGCATGACGATCACGTCGGGCTTGGCGTGCTTCAAGTGGTGCGGGGCCAGGCCGAAGCGCTGGGCATACTCGCGCAAGGAGGGGAACAGCACGTCCTTGAGGCGCTCGCGCTGCACCCGCAGCATCATCACCACGTCCACACCCTCCAGGGCCTCGGCCATGGAGCCGGCCACGCTCACCCCCAGGGTCTCCACCGCGGGGGGCAACAGGGTGCGCGGGCCGTAGACCCGCACCCGGCTGCCCATGGTGTTCAGCCCGATGATGGCCGAGCGCGCCACCCGCGAGTGGGCGATGTCGCCGATGATGGCCACCTCCAGGCCGTCCAGGCGGCCCTTGTGCTCGCGGATGGTCATCAGGTCCAGCAGCCCCTGGGTGGGGTGCTCGTGGGTGCCGTCGCCGGCGTTGATGATGGAGGCGTGCTTCACGTGCCGGGCCAACAGGTGGGGCGCCCCGGCCGAGGAGTGGCGGATCACGATCACGTCCGGGGCCATGGCCTCCAGGTTGCGCGCGGTGTCCACCAGGGTCTCGCCCTTGGTGAGGCTGCTGGTGGAGGCGCTCAAGGAGAAAGTGTCGGCGCTCAGACGCTTGGCCGCCAGCTCGAAGGAGCTGCGGGTGCGGGTGGAAGGCTCGTAGAAGAAGTTGACCACCGTGCGGCCGCGCAGGGTGGGCACCTTCTTGATGGTCCGCTGGTTGATCTCCTTGAGGCTGGCGGCGGTGTCGAGCACCAGCTCGATCTCGGCCGCGCTCATGCCCTCCAGGCCCAGCAGGTGGCGGCGGTTCCAACCCGACATTCAGGCCCCCCGCACCCGAGAGCAGCCCTCATCCCCGCCGGCGGGCGAGGCTCCGGCAGCAAGACCGGCCCAGCCAGGGCGGTTGCCGCCCTTCCCCGCCCAAAAAAAACCCCCGCCCGCGGTCAGGGGTAGGAAACCGATCGCACACTGGAACCCGCCGGGCAGGCCCCGGCCTTTAGCTCTGCCTGCCATGGAAAAGCCCTCCACAGGCGCGAGGCAGCACACTACAGGCTGCCCCATCCTGGATAACAAACCACCCGCGGGCTGTCAAGGCGGGGCCGGGTGGACACCCCCTGGGGGGCGTGGTACAAGCCTGAGACATGGAGCCGCGCCTCGCCCAGTTCCTGGCCGCGATCACCCGAGGCGAGCTGCACCTGGCCGGCCGGGTGGTGCACCACCAGCACCTGCCGGGCCGGCCGGCCCGCTTCGCCGAGCTCGACCCTCCCCTACCCNCCCCCCTGGTCCGGGCCCTGGCCGCGGCCGGGGTGGAGCGGCTCTACACCCACCAGGCCCGCGCCCTCGAGCTGGCCCGCGCCGGCCGCGACCTGGTGGTGGCCACACCCACGGCCAGCGGCAAGAGCCTGGTGTACGTGCTGCCGGTGCTGGAGCGCCTGCTCCAGAACCCGCGGGCCAAGGCCCTGTTCATCTTTCCCCTCAAGGCCCTGGAGCAGGACCAGCTCAAGGCCCTGGAGGCCATGTCCCTGGCCGCGGGGCTGGGGCCGGTGGCCGCGGTGTACGACGGCGACACCCCGCCGGGACGACGCAAGCGCCTGCGCGAGAGCCCGCCGCCGGTGTTGATCACCAACCCCGACATGCTGCACGCGGGCATCTGCGCCTACCCCCAGGCCTGGACCGAGCTGTTGGCCAACCTGGAGCTGGTGGTGATCGACGAGGTGCACACCTACCGCGGGGTGTTCGGCAGCCACGTGGCCCAGGTGCTGCGCCGCCTGCTGCGCCTGGCCGCCCGCCAGGGAGCCCGCCCCCGTTTCATCCTCTGCTCGGCCACCATCGCCAACCCCGGCGAGCACGCCGCGGCCCTCACCGGCCGGCCCTTCGCACCCCAGCAGGTGATAACCCGCAGCGGCGCCCCGGCCGCGGGCCGCCACTTCCTGTTGGTGGACCCGGTGGGCGCGGCCAGCACCACCGCGGCCCACCTGCTGGCCCAGGCGGTGAGGCAGGGTCTGGCCACCATCTGCTTCACCAAGAGCCGCCTGCACACCGAGCTGATCCACACCTGGGTCACCCGCGCCCACCCCTCCTTGCGGGAGCGGGTGGCGGGCTACCGCGCCGGGTTCCTGCCCGAGGAGCGGCGGCGCATCGAGCAGGAGCTGGCCCGGGGGCGGCTCAAGGGGGTGGTCTCCACCAGCGCCCTGGAGATGGGCATCGACATCGGGGGCCTGCAGGTGTGCATCCTGGTGGGCTACCCCGGCAGCCAGATGCGCACCTGGCAGCGCAGCGGCCGCGTGGGACGGGGCGACCAGGAGAGCCTGGTGGTCCTGGTGGCCAGCCCCGACGCCCTGGACCAATACTTCGTCTCCCACCCCCGCCAGCTCCTGGAACGGCCGGTGGAGGCGGCGGTACTGGACGCGGACAACCCCACCATCGTGTCCCAACACCTGGTCTGCGCCGCGGCCGAGGAGCCCCTGGGCCCGGAGGAGGAACACTTCGACCTGCAGCGCCACGCCGAGCTGATAGCCGGGCTGGAGGCCGAAGGCAAGCTGCTGCGCGACGCCGAGGGCCTGCGCCTGTTCGCGGCCCGGCGCCGGCCCCAGCGGCTGGTGGACCTGCGCGGGGCGGGCGAGTGCTTCGCCGTGGTGGGTCCCCGCGGCGAGGTGATCGGCTCCCTGGACGGGGTGCGGGCCCTGCGCGAGGGCTATCCCGGCGCGGTCTACCTGCACCGGACCCGCAGCTACCTGGTCAACCACCTGGACCTGGAGCGGCGCCAGGTGCGGGTGAACCCGGCCCGGGCGGACTTCTACACCCGTGCCCGCAGCGAGAAGGAGACCGAGATCCTCCAGGAGCTGGCCCGGCGGCCGGCCGCGGGCATGCTGGTGCACCTGGGCCGGCTGCGGGTCACCGAGCGCATCGTGGGCTTCGAGCGCCGCCGCCTGCGCGGGGGCGAGCTGCTGGGGGTCTTCCCCCTGGAGTTGCCGCCCATCGTGTTCGAGACCGTGGGCCTGTGGATGGACATCGAGGCCCCGGTGCGGCGCCTGATCGAGGAGGCGGGCCGGCACTTCATGGGCGCCATCCACGCCCTGGAGCACGCGGCCATCGGCATGTTCCCCCTGTTCGCCCTGTGCGAGCGCGAGGACATCGGGGGCATATCCATCCCCCTGCACCCCCAGACCGGCCGCGCGGCGGTGTTCATCTACGACGGGGTGCCCGGGGGGGTGGGCCTAGCCGAGCGGGGCTACCAGCTGATCGAAGACTTGCTGCAGCGGGTGGAGGGGATGCTCTCCGGCTGTCCCTGCCCGGAGGGCTGCCCCGCCTGCGTGCATTCGCCGCGCTGCGGCTCGGGCAACAAGCCCCTGGACAAAGCCGGGGCCCTGCTGCTAACCCGCGCCCTGCTGGGACGGGAGGAGCTGCCCGCCCCGAAGGAAGCCGCACCCGCCCTGGACCAGCCCCCCCGACCGCCCCGTCCCCGGCCCCGGGACCAGGCCCTGCGCTTCGGGGTCCTGGACCTGGAGACCCAGCGCCTGGCCCAAGAAGTGGGCGGCTGGGGCAACTGCCACTTGATGCGGGTGTCGGTGGCCGTGCTCTACGACAGCGGCGACGACGCCTTCCACACCTTCGGCGAACGAGAGGTCCCGGAGCTGCTGCGGCGCCTGGAGGAGCTGGAGCTGGTGGTGGGCTTCAACCTGCTGCGCTTCGACTACCGCGTGTTGGGGGCCTACACCACCGCCGACCTGGCGCGCCTGCCCACCCTGGACATCTGGCAGGAAGTGTACCGCCACCTGGGCTTCCGCCTGTCCCTGGACGCCCTGGCCGGGGCTACCCTGGGCGCGGCCAAGAGCGCCGACGGCCTGCAGGCCGTGGCCTGGTGGCGCCAAGGCCGGCTGGAGGAGCTGGCCGCCTACTGCCGCCAGGACGTGGAGATCACCCTGGGCCTGTTCCGCCACGGCCAAGAGAAGGGCCACCTGCTCTACCGCCGCAAGGGCGAGGACACCCGCCTGCGCATCCCCGTGGACTGGTCCTGGCCAAGCTTACGCCGGCGCCTGGGCCGACAGGGCTAGAGACGGCAGCGGGCCTGGGCAGGCGGAACGCGGGGAGGGAGAGACGGGGGTGGGCAAGAAGGCGGCTCGTGCGGCAAACGGTGGGGTGAGGCGCAAAACCATCCCCCGCCGGCCGGGGGCGGGCAAGATCGGGCGCACTCCCCTCTCCCGGGCTGACGGGCCGGAGCCGCAATCCCACGGTGCCTGTCGCCTCGTTATTCGCCTGATGAGCCGAAAAGGCTCCCGGCGGGCTACTGGGCCGGGGCCAGGCGCACGCGGTTGCGGCCGGCGGCCTTGGCCACGTACAAGGCCTGGTCCACCCGCTTGAACAGGTGGTCCACGTCCTCGTCCGGGATTAGAGGCGCCACCCCCAGGCTGACGGTGACGGGCCAGGGGGCCGAGACCACCTCCCGCAGGCACAGGGCGGCTTCCTGGCGCAGGCGCTCGGCCACCAACCCGGCCCGCTCCGGGTCGCAGGCCACCAAGGCGATGGCGAACTCCTCTCCGCCCATACGGCCCACCAGGTCGTGCTCGCGCACCTGCTTCTGGCACAGGCGGGCCAGCTCCTTGAGCACCTGGTCGCCCGCAGGGTGGCCGAAGGTGTCGTTGACCCGCTTGAAGAAGTCCACGTCCAGCATGAGCAGGGACAAAGGCTGGTCATAGCGGTGGGCGCGGCGCACTTCCTTCTCCAGGCAGTCCAGGAAGTACCCCCGGTTCAGCACCCCCGTGAGGTGGTCGCGGGTGGCCAGGCGGCGCAGACGGCGCTCCATCTCCTTGCGTTCGGTCACGTCCTCGGCGCTGACTACCACTCCCACCACCTCCTCCTGGATCACCAGGGGCATCATGGAATAGAGGATGTGCCGTTGCCGACCGTCTGGAAAAGGCAGGCTGATCTCCCGGCGAGGTGTGTGTCTGCCCTCCAGGGCCGAGGCGAAGTCCGCTCTCACCTGGGGCAGGGCCTCCTGGGGCACCACCAGGGAGAAGTGTCGTCCCAACAGGCGCTCACGGCTGATGCCGGTCATGGCCTCGGCCGCACGGTTCACACGGGTGAAACGGCCGGTGGGGTCCTGGGTGAAGATGGCGTTGGAGGCACAGTCCATCACCCGAGACAGGAAGTCGTGCGCTGCCTTCTCGCGGGCCTCGGATATGCGACAGGACNCCTCCAAGGCGGCCAGGCGGTCCAGGCGCCGACGCAGATCGGCCACTTCCGCCTCGAGTTGCGATACCTTGTCGTTCTTGTTGTGCTTGGCCGCCAAGCCTCCACTCCCACCCCCCCAAACGTCCGGTCGGTCGATTATATTAAGCCGATCATATTAATCGTATTTGTTAAGTTTACTGGGTCAAGAACCATTATCAAGACCCACGGCTACTTTGGTTGACACTTTCTGCCCCGCCCGGTTAGATGGTCCCTATGAGCCCCGGTGCCTGGACAGTCCGCCTGTTGGCGCTGCTCGTGCTGGCAGGAGTGCTTGCCTGCGGCCCGCCTCCCCGACCGCGGCCAGAGGCGCGCACCGCCCTGGAGGTGGTGCCCGAGGACCAGTGGCCGGTGCTGGAGGACGACCTGGACGTGGCCAGTTTCCTGATGGCCCTGCGCCAGTCCTTGAACTACCTGCGCCGGGTGCCGCCGGGGCGGCGCTTCCGCTTCGGGCCGGTGGAGGTGAGCGCCGCGGCCATGATCCAGGGGCTGGACCGCCTGGGCCAGGTGTGGGCCTCCCTGGCCGACGCCCGCGCCCGCACCGAGGCATTGAAGCGACACTTCGTGCTGTTGCGTTCGGTGGGCTCCGATGGAAAGGGGCGGGTACTCATGACCGGCTACTACGAGCCGGTGCTGGCGGCTCGACGCCGGCCGAAGCCGCCCTTCGTCCATCCCCTCTACGCCCTGCCCCGGGACCTGGTGACCATAGACCTGCGCCGTTTCGATCCCCGCCTGCCCGCGCGGCGCCTGGTGGGTCAGGTGCGGGGGCACAAGGTGGTGCCCTACCCCGAGCGGCGGGAGATCGACTTCGGCCGCGCCCTGGAGGGCCGGGCCGAGGTGCTGGCCTATGTGGCCGACCCGGTGGACGCCTTCTTCCTGCACATACAGGGCTCGGGGGTGGTGGTGTTTCCTGACGGCAGCCGCCTGCGCCTGGGCTATGCCGGCACCAACGGCCGCCCCTACCGCTCCATCGGCCGCCTGCTGTTGCAGGAGGGGCGGCTCAGCCGGGAGGAAATGTCCATGCAGGCCATCCGGCGCTACCTGGCCCGACACCCCGAGGAGAGGCCCCGTATCCTGGGCCACAACCCTTCCTATGTCTTCTTCCGCCCCCTGCCGGCCGAAGGCGGTCCCTTGGGGTGCTACGGGATGCCGCTCACCACGGGCCGGTCCATCGCCACGGACCGGCGCCTGTTCCCGGGCCTGGCTCCGGCCTGGATCGTGGGCCAGCGTCCGGCCCTGGGCGGGGGCGAGGTGCCCCTGGCGCGCATGGTCTTCAACCAGGACACCGGCGGGGCCATCCGCGGGCCCGGGCGTCTGGACCTGTTCTTCGGTACCGGCAAGGAGGCCGGCGAGCTGGCCGGCCGCATGAAGCACCCGGGGCGGCTCTACTTCCTGGCCCCCCGTGAGCGATGAGGAGGTGGTGGCATGGAGGAGAGACTTATCGGCAAGACCAAGCTGGTGCTGGTCGAGGGCGACATCACCAAACAGGAGGTGGACGCCATCGTCAACGCGGCCAACAGCCGTCTGGCCGGCGGCGGAGGGGTGGACGGCGCCATCCACCGCGCCGGCGGGCCGGAGATCATGGCCGAGTGCCGCCAGATCGGGGGGTGCCCCACCGGCCAGGCCGTGATCACCACCGCCGGCCGTCTGCCGGCCAAGAAGGTGATCCACACCGTGGGGCCGATCTATCGCGGCCGGCCCCAGGACCCGGAGCTATTGGCCTCCTGCTACAAGAACTCGCTCGCCCTGGCTGCGCGCCACGGCCTGCGTACCGTGGCCTTCCCCAGCATCTCCACCGGCGCCTACGGCTACCCCCTGGACGAGGCCGCGCGCGTGGCCCTGGCGGCGGTGAAGGAGGCCATCGAGGCCAACCAGGAGGCCTTCGACGAGGTGCGGTTCGTCCTCTTTGGCCACGACGCCTACCAGGCCTATGCCCGCGCCCTGGCCGAGCTGGGCTGAGGGCCGAGCGCCGGAGGTGGTGTTGCGGGCGGGCGGGGTCGAGGCCTGGGACTCCTGTTGGGGCAGGCTCTGTACCGGCAGGGGCCGGATCACGGTACGCGGCGGCGGGGCCAAGGAGCGTACCTGATCTAGGTGGCGCCGGGCCAGGGGGTAGTAGCGGGGGCTGGCCTCCAGGGCGCGTTCGAACTCCTCACGCGCGCGGGCGTAGTCACCGCGCCAGGCCAACAGACAGCCCAGGTTGTTGTGGGCCGCGGCCGGCCCCAGGGCGAGGGTGAACAGGCGGCGGGCCTCGTCCCAGCGGCCCTGGCGCGCCCGCACCAGGCCTAGGTTGGCCGCAGCCAGCCGGTAGCCCGGCCGCAGGGCCAGGGCCTTCTCCAGGGCCTGGGAGGCGCGGGTCAGTTCCCCGGCCATGAGCCAGGCCACACCCAGGTTGTTGTAGAGCTCGGCCCGTTTGGGCTCGATGGCGATGGCGCGGGCAAAGGCCTGGGCTGCCTGGCGGTGGCGCTTGCTGCGGTCGTGGATCACGCCCAGGGCGCTCCAGGCCTTCCACAGCCGCGGCTCCAGCTCCACCGCCTTCTCCAGGGCCTGGCGGGCTTCCCTGAGGCGTCCCTGGCCCAGGCGGGCCANGCCCAGACCCTGCCAGGCCGCGGGCAGGCGGTAGCCCATCTGGATCAGCTCCTGGCACAGGGCCTCGGCCTGGACGAACTGGCGGTCGGCCAGGGCGGCGGAGGCCATCTTGGCCTTGAGCCGGGGCACGTCGTCCTCGGCGGCCAGGGCCAAGGCGCGGCTGTACTGGAACAGGGCGGCCATCCACTGGCCCTGGGCGGCCAGGCGGTCGCCGTGCTCCTCCAGGTGGGCGCGGTCCGGTCCGGGCAGGGTGGCGGGCGGCCCCGCGGAGCGGGTCGGCGCGCCGGCGCATCCGGCGCCCAGGACCAGGGCCAGCATCACGCCAGCCAACCACAGGGTGCGCTTGCCGCGGAGCATGACCGGCTCACCTCCCTTCACTTCAGGATGGACTCGCTCACCTTGATGATGGCCGGCCCGGCCATCACCGCCATGATGGCGGGAAAGATGAGGAACAACACCGGGAACAACAGCTTGAGCGGCACCTTGGCCGCCTGCTCCTCCAACTGCTGGCGGCGCTTGGTACGCACGCTCTCGGAGTGGACGCGCAGGGAGCGTCCCACGCTGACCCCGAAGCGGTCGGCTTGGATGAGCATGGCCACCAGGCTGGAGACCTCGTCGGTGGCGCAGCGGGAGGCCAGGTTGCGCAGGGCCTGCTGGCGCGGGATCCCCACCTTGAGCTCCAGGGCCATCAGCGCCAGCTCCTCGGCCAGCACCGGGCAGGAGAGCCTCACCTCCTTGGCCACCCGCTTGACCGCCGCGTCCAGGCCCAGGCCGGCCTCCACGGCGATGACCAACAGGTCCAGCACCTCGGGCAACTCGCGGGTGATGCGGGCCTGGCGCGACTTGATGCGCGCCTCCAGCCAGAGCCCGGGCAGGAGGAAGGCCGCCCAGGCCCCCCCCGCCAGCACCGCGAACATGACCAGGGGGGTGAGCCGCTGCACCGCGGGGAGGAACAGCATCGCCGGAGGAGCCAGGAGGCACAAAGCCACGCGCACACCCAAGAACACGCTCTGGGCCGTGGGGCTGCGGTAGCCGGCCGCGAGCATCTGGTTGCGCAGGCGGCTGGCCTGCCAGCCCTGGCGGGGCTGGGCCGGCGCGGCCAGACGGGCCAGAAGCCCCACCACCAGTCCGCGCAGCCGCTCGCCCAGGGACGGGCGGGGCTCGTCCTCGCCGGCCAGGACGGCCAGGCGCCGGCGGG
>MTPE01000089.1 GCA_002011835.1 Desulfarculaceae bacterium JdFR-95
AAAAGGACCTGGGCGACCCCGGCCAGTATCCCTTCACCCGCAGCCTACACCCCCTGGGCTACCGCAGCCGGGCCTGGACCACGCGCCAGTATTCCGGCTTCGGCACCCCGGCCGAGACCAACCAGCGCTTCAAGCTGCTCATCAGCCACGGCCAGACCGGGCTCAACGTGGCCTTCGACCTGCCCACCCAGATGGGCTACGACTCCGACCACCCCCTGGCCGAGGGCGAGGTGGGCCGGGTGGGCATGGCGGTGGACACCCTGGCCGACTTCGAGGTCGCCTTCCGGGACATAGACCTGGCCCGCATCGGCACCGGCCTGACCATCAACGCCGTGGCCTGCGTGATGCTGGCCATGTACGAGGCCCTGGCCCGCAAGTGGGGGGTGGACGTGAACCGCATCAGCGCCACGCCCCAGAACGACATCCTCAAGGAGATCATCGGCCGGGGGGCCTGGATCTTCCCCGTGCGGCCGGCGGTGGACCTGACCTGTGACGTGATCGAGTACGCCACGGCCATGGGCAAGCTCCCCCGCTGCAACCCGGTCAGCGTCTGCGGCTACCACATCCGCGAGTCCGGCGCCACCCCGGCGCAGGAGATCGCCTTCGCCTTCGGCATCGCCTTCGCCTACCTGGACAACGTCATGGCCCGCGGCTATCCCGCGGAGAAGGTGGTGGGGCGCTTCTCCTTCAACTTCAACATATTCGGCAACCTCTGGGAGCAGGTGGCCAAGTTCCGCGCCGCCCGCAAGCTGTGGGCGCGGCTGCTGCGCGAGCGCTACGGGGTGGAGAACAAAAAGGCCCTGTTCCTGCGCGGCCTGTTCGGGGGCGGGGGCTACGGCCTGACCAAGGCCCAGCCCATGAACAACATCGTGCGCGGCGCCTACTACGCCCTGGCCGCGGCCCTGGGCGGGGCCCAGACCACCGCCCTGTGTTCCTACGACGAGGCCTACACCATACCCACCCCCACCTCGGCCCTGATCTCCCTGCGCACCCTGGAGATCATCATGGAGGAGGTGGGCCTGCGCGACACCGTGGACCCCCTGGCCGGCTCCTACTTCATCGAGACCCTCACCAAGCAGATGGAGGAGAAGATCCTGGAGGAGATGGAGCGGGTGGACAAGTGGGGCGGCATGGTGGCCGCGGTGGAGAGCGGCGAGGTGCAGCGCCTGGTGGCGCGTCAGGCCTACGAGTGGGAACGCGACATCGCCGAGGGCCGGCGCATCAAGGTAGGGGTGAACAAGTACGTGGACGACACCGAACAGCCCGAGGTGGAGCTGCATCCCTACAGTGAGGAGTCGGCCGCGGCCCAGATCGCCTCCCTGAAGGAGGTCAAGCGCTCGCGTTCCTCGCGGGCGGTGGCCCAGGGGCTGAAGGCCCTGGAGCGGGCGCTCAAGGCGGGCGAGAACGTCATGCCCGCCCTGGTGGACTGCTGCCTGGCCTACGCCACCGTGGGCGAGATGGCCGGGGTGATGCGCGACATCCTGGGCGAGATGGAGGAACCGTCCATCTTCTAGACCTGGCGGCGGGCCTGCCTGCCGGGCCCGCCGCGCGAGCGAGAGGGCTGGTCAGATGAAGTACAAGATAGGCATCGACGTGGGAGGCACCTTCACCGACTTCCTGCTGGCGGCGGAGGACGGCAGCTCCGAGATCTACAAGGTGCTCTCCACCCCTGAGGACCCCAGCATCGGCACCATGCGGGGCATCGCCGAGATGGCCGAGCGCCACGGCCTCACCCTGGAGGACTTCCTGGCCCGGGTGACCACCATTGTACACGGCACCACCGTCACCACCAACGCGGTACTCACCATGCGTGGCGCCACCACCGGGCTCATCACCACCCAGGGGGTGCGCGACGCCCTGGAGATGCGCCGCGGCATCCGCGAGGAGCAGTACAACAACCGCTACACCAACGTGGAGCCGGTGGTGCCCCGCTATCTGCGGCGGCCGGTGCGGGGACGCCTGGACTACGCGGGCCAGGAGATCGAACCCCTCAACCTGGACGACGTGCGTGCGGCCTGCGAGCTGTTCCGCAAAGAAGGGGTGGAGGCGGTCGCCATCTGCTTCATGAACTCCTTCGCCAACCCGGAGCACGAGGAGGCCGCCGCCCGCCTGGTGGCGGAGCTGATGCCCGAGGCGTATCTCAGCGTCTCGACGCGGGTGCTGCCCTCCATCCGCTTCTACGACCGGGTCTCCACCACCTGCCTCAACGCCTACGTGGGACCCATCCTGCGGCGCTACCTGCAGAGCCTGGTCAAGAAGCTGGACGCGGCCAACTACCGCGGGGTTCTGCTCATCATGCAGTCCAACGGCGGCGTGACCACGCCGGACAACGCCATCGCCAACGCGGCCACCACCCTGCTGTCCGGCCCCGCGGGCGGCCCGGTGGCGGGCATCGCCTACGGCGAGGTGCAGAACCAGCGCGACCTGATCACGGTGGACATGGGCGGCACCAGCTTCGACGCCGCCCTGGTCAAGGACGGCGAGCCCTTGGTCACCACCGAGGGCGAGATCGACCGCCGCCGCATCGCCCTGCCCATGCTCAACGTGGTCACCATCGGCGCCGGCGGCGGCTCCATCGGCTGGATCGACGAGGGCGGCCTGCTGCGCATGGGGCCGCAGTCGGCGGGCTCCTCGCCGGGGCCGGCCTGCTATGGCCTGGGCGGAGAGCTGCCCACCTGCACCGACGCGGACCTGATCCTGGGCTACCTCTCCCCCGAGTTCTTCGCCGGCGGCCGCATGCCCCTCTACCCGGACAAGGCCCGCGAGGCCATCAAGCGCCACGTGGCCGGCCCCCTGGGCTACAGCGTGGAGGAGGCGGCCGCGGGCATGTACCGGGTGATCAACGTGAACATGGCCGCGGCCGTGCGCGAGGTGAGCGTGGCCCAGGGCGTGGACCCGCGCGACTTCCCCCTGGTGGTGGCCGGCGGCGCCGGGCCCAACCACGCCTGCATGATCGCCCTGGAGCTGGAGATCCCCCTGCTGCTGGTGCCGCGCGAGAGCAGCATCTTCTGCGCCGCGGGCATGCTCATGAGCGACCTGCAGCACGACTTCGTACGCACCTACCCCTGCCTGCTGCAGGACGTGGACCTGAAACGCTTCCGCGCCCTGGTGGCGGAGATGCGCGACGAGGGCCTCAAGCTGCTCCGGGCCGAGGGCATCCCCCCCGAGCGCGTGCGCGTGGTCTATTCCCTGGACCTGCGCTACCTGCGCCAGTACCACGAGGTGAACGTGGAGGTGAGCGCCGAGGAGATCGAACGCGGCGACCTGGAGGCCATGGCCGCCCGCTTCCACCCCGAACACAACCGCCTGTTCGGATACGAGCTGTCCGACGTGGGCACCCCGGTGGAGCTGATCAACATCCGGGTCAAGACCATCGGCATCACCGACAAGCCGCGCTTCGCCCCCGAACCCTACTTCGGCGCCGACCCCTCCTCGGCCAAGAAGGGCGAGCGTCCGGCCTACGTGCCCGCGGCGGACGAGTTCCAGACCGTGCCGGTCTACGACGGCGCCCTGCTGAAGCACGGCATGCGCATCCAGGGCCCGGCCATCATCGAACAGGTGAACACCTCCACCTTCGTGACCCCGGAGTACCACCTGGTGGTGGATCGCTACGGCACCATGACCATTTATCTCCCGGTCAAGGAAGACGAGGTGTTGAGGAGGATAGGAAAGTGAGCGTCAAGATCGACAAGGTGCTGGTGTCCATACTCCAGCGCCGGCTCAAGTCCATCACCGAGGAGATGTCCATCGCCCTGGCCCGCACCACCCGCTCGCCCATCCTCTGCGAGGCCAAGGACTTCGTCACCGGACTCTACGACGCCAAGGGCCGCATGCTGGAGCAGTGCGAGAACCTGCCCATCCTGGCCTTCAGCCTGGGGCCGGTGTGCCAGTACATCGTGGACTACTTCGGCGACGAGATCTACGAAGGCGACGTGATCTTCCACAACGACGTCTTCAGCCTGGGCAACCAGAACAACGACGTGGCCGCCTTCAAGCCCATCTTCTTCGAGGGCGAGCTGGTGGCCTGGGCCGCCTGCAAGGGACACCAGGCCGACATCGGCGGCGCGGTGCGGGGCGGCTACAACCCCGAGGCCACCGAGGTCTGGCAGGAGGCCCTGCGCATCCCCCCGGTGAAGGTCTACGAGAAGGGCAAGCTGCGCAAGGACGTGTGGAACCTCATCTTCGCCAACATCCGCCTGGACATCGTGGCCGAGGACATGCGGGCCGAGATCGGCTCCTGCGTGGTGGGTGAGCGCGGCATCCTCAAGCTGCTGGAGCGCTACGGCCGCGAGGCCTTCGAGGCCCACAAGGAGTACCTGTTCGACTCCACGGAGAAGATGATGCGGGCCGAGATCCGCTCCATCCCCAACGGGGTGTACCACGGCGAGGCCAACGCCTACTACGACGGCCGCAACCCGGGCAGTGTGCACACCATCCGGGTCAAGATCACGGTGGAGGACGAGCACATCACCTTCGACTACACCGGCACCGATCCCCAGACCGAGGGCTTCGTCAACGGCACCTACACCTCCAGCGCCTCGGCCACCCTGCTCACCTTCCTGCAGATGGTCAATCCCGACATCCCCCACAACGACGGCATGATCCGTCCCATAGACATCATCATCCCCGAGGGCACCATCCTGAACGCCGCCTATCCCGCGGCCACCACCTACGGCAACCACCTCTGCCCCAACAACGCCGACGCCATCATGCGCGCCCTCTCCCCGGTGATACCCGACCGCGTCACCGCGGAGTGGAACGAACTGCTCTGCGCCCTGACCACCGGCATCGACCCCCGCAAGGGCATCCCCTACGTGGACATCGGCTTCATGGGCCTCAAGGGCGGCTCCGGGGCCATCAAGGGCGTGGACGGCTACGACCACATCGGCATGATCGACGCCTCGGGCGGAGTGCTGGACCAGGACTACGAGATGTTCGAGCAGCAGACTCCGCACCTGCTGCTGAAGCACGAATACTGGACCGACTCCGCGGGGCCGGGCCGCTGGCGGGGCGGGCTGGGGGTGATCACCGAGTACATCATCGGTAGCGACGACACCCAGGTGGTCACTTTCGGCGACGGCGATGTGGAGCCGGCCCGCGGGGTACACGGCGGCGGCGACGGCACCCTCAACACCATCTGGCTGCGCTACCCCGACGGCACCAAGTACCAGTGCACCACCAAGGACCTGGTGCGCGGCGTGCCCAAAGGCACCCTCTACCACCAGGAGGCCGGCGGCGGCGGCGGCTACGGCGACCCCAAGCTGCGCCCGGCGGAAAAGGTGGCCCTGGAGGTGAAGAACGAGATCATCAGCCGCGAGGCCGCGCGCGAGATCTACGGCGTGGCCCTGCGCGACGACTTCAGCGTGGACGAGGAGGAGACCGCCCGCCTGCGCGGCCTGGCCTAGCCCGGCCAAGGGAAGAGGCCGGCCGTGCCGCAGCCGACGGGCGGCCACACCTGGGAGGGAGAGACGCCCATGAGCTTCATGCCCCGCTTCCAGACTCAAGCGGAATTGGAGGCCCACCAGCTGGCCGGACTGAAGTGGACCGTGGCCCATGCCTACGCGGGAAGCGAATTCTACCGCTCCCGCCTGGACCAGGCCGGGGTCAAGCCCGAAGACATCGAGTCCCTGGACGACCTGCGCCGCCTGCCCTTCACCACCGCCGACGACCTGCGCGCGGGTTACCCTTTCCCCTTGCTCTCGGTGCCCCTGGCGCGGGTGGTGCGCCTGCACGCCTCCAGCGGCACCACGGGCAAGCGCAAGGTCCTCACCTACACGGCCAAGGACATCGAGGACTGGCGCCACATGTTCGCCCGCTGCTACGAGATGGCCGGACTCACGGTGGAGGACCGGGTGCAGATCGCGGTGGGCTACGGCGTGTGGACCGCCGGCGTGGGCTTCCAGTTGGGCTGCGAGACCTTCGGCGCCCTGGCCGTGCCCGTGGGCCCGGGCAACCTGGACATGCAGTGCCAGTTCCTGGTGGACTTCCAGAGCACGGTGCTGTGCTGCACCTCCTCCATGGCCCTGCTCATGTCCGAGGAAGTCCACCGCCGGGGCATCGCCGACCGGATCGCCTTGAAGAAGATCATCTACGGCTCCGAGCGCACCAGCGACGCCATGCGCCGCCGCATCATAGAGAACTTCGGCGGCCGGGTGGAGCTGTTCGACATCCCCGGTCTCACCGAGCTCTACGGCCCGGGCACCGGCCTGGAGTGTAGTGCCCACCAGGGCATCCACTACTGGGCCGACTACTACATCCTGGAGATCTTGAACCCCAGCACCCTGGAGCCGGTGCCTCCGGGCGAGCTGGGCGAGATGGTGGTCACCACCCTGTGCAAGGAGGCCGCGCCCCTGATCCGCTACCGCACCCGCGACCTGACCCGCCTCATCCCCGAACCCTGCTCCTGCGGCTGCATCCTGCCCCGCCACGACCGCATCCTGGGACGCAGCGACGACATGATCATCTTCCGCGCCGTGAACATCTACCCCGGCCAGATCGACCACGTGCTCTCGCAGAGCCAGGGCATCGGCAGCGAGTACCAGATCATCCTCACCCGCGGCGACGACGGCCGCGACTACATGACCATCCGCGTGGAACGGGCCGAAGACGCCCCGCCCGAAAACGACGCCCAGACCGCCCAGGCCATCGCCCAGCGCATCAAGACCGAGATCATGGTCAGCGCCAAGGTGGAGTTGGTGCCCTACGGCGAGCTGCCCCGCACCGACCGCAAGTCCAAACGCGTCTTCGACCACCGCTTCGAGGCCGAGGAGTAAACGAGACCAGAACACCCCGCCACCGGCGGGGAAGGAACATAATAGGGAGAGCGAGACGAACCTGCAAACGGGAGGGAGAGACATGAAAGCCAAGAGACTGGTTGCCTTGCTGGCGGCCCTGGCCATGGTCCTGGCCGGGGCGGGCCTGGCCGGCGCGGCCGACAAAGGCCCCATCAAGATCGGCGCCTTCTTCGCCCTGAGCGGACCGGCCGCCTTCATCGGCACCCCCACCAAGCTGGTGGCCGAGATGGTGACCAAGAAGATCAACGACGAAGGCGGAGTCAACGGCCGCAAGATCGAGCTGGTGTTGGCCGACACCGAGGGTGAGCCCACCAAGGCGGTCATGGCCTTCAAGAAGTTCGTCAACGTGGACAAGGTGGTGGCCGTGGTGGGCCCCACCCGCACCGGCACCGGCATGGCGGTGAAGAAGCAGGTGGAGAAGGCCCAGATCCCCACCATCATGACCGTGGGCGGCGACCCCGTGATCATGGANGGCAAGCACGGCAAGATGGACTTCGGCACCGCCCGCTGGGTGTTCAAGAGCCCCCAGCGNTCCTCCATCGCGGTGAAGAAGGTCCTGGGCTACCTCAAGAAGAAGGGCCTCACCAACATCGCCATCATCACCGCCTCGGACGGCTTCGGTCGTGACGGCGCCCGCTGGCTCAAGCGCCTGGCCCCCACCTTCGGCCTCAAGATCGTGGCCGCCGAGCAGTTCAACCCCAAGGACGTGGACATGAAGAGCCAGCTCACCAAGCTGGCCGCGGCCAAGCCCCAGGCCATCGTGTGCTGGACCATCGGTCCCGCCGGGGCCATCGTGTCCAAGAACCACCACGCCCTGGGCATCAAGGCCCCCCTGGTGCAGTGCCACGGCCTGCCCGGACCCAAGTACATCAAGCTGGCCGGCGCCGCGGCCGAGGGCGACCTGATGCCCTCCACCAAGCTCATGGTCTGGCAGCAGCTGCCCGACAGCGACCCCCAGAAGAAGGTGATCAAGGAGTTCGTCCACCTCTACAACGACGTGTACAAGTACAACCGCCAGTACCCCATCAACACCCACTCCGGCTACGCCTGGGACGCCATCTACATCCTGGCCAACGCCATGAAGAAGGCCGGCACCAACAACTTCAAGCTGCGTGACGCCATCGAGCACACCAAGGGCTACGTGGGCATCAGCGGCATCTACAACATCACGCCCAAGGACCACAACGGCCTGGGCACCGACAGCATGGTCATGATCCAGGTCAAGGGCGGCAAGTTCGTCCTGGCCCAGTAACCAACCCCCGCCCCGGGGGAGGCGCCACCCCTCCCCCGGGGCCAACCACCACCAAGGCGCTTTGGGCATGCTGCGATACCAATACCTGCGACCGTCCTCCCTGGACCAGGCCCTGGAGATGAAGGCCGCCGGCGGCCCCCAGGCCCGCTTCGTGGCCGGGGGCACCGACGTACACGTGCTCAGGCGGGCGGGGAGGCTGGAGTTCTCGGCCCTGATCAGCCTGCGCCGCCTGCCCGAGCTCAAGGGCGTGCGCGCCGAGGGCGACACCATCCGCATCGGCGCGGGCTGCACCCTGAGCGAGCTGCTCCAGGAGCCCCTGGTGCGCCAGGAGCTGCCCATCCTCTGTGACGCGGTCAAGGTGATGGGCTGCACCCAGATGCGCAACCTGGCCACCATCGGGGGCAACGTGATGAGCGCGGTCTCCAGCGGCGACACCATCCCGCCTCTCATCTGCCTGGACGCCCGCTGTGTGCTAGTCTCAGCCCAGGGTGAGCGGCGCCTGCCCATAGACCAGTTCTTCACCGGCCCCCGCCAGACCGCGGCCCGCGAGGACGAGCTGCTCCTGGCCCTGGAGCTGCCCCGCCCGGCGCCCAACCAGGGCGGGGCCTGCCTCAAGCTGGGCCGCCGCGCCGCCCTGGACCTGGCCGTGGTCAACCTGGCGGTGATGCTGGAGCGCGGCGAGGACGGAGGCATCGTCCGGGCCCGGGCCGCGGCCGGCGCCGTGGGCCCCACCCCCTTGCGCCTGCACCGGACCGAGGCGGTGCTCACCGGCGGCCGCCCTGGACCGGAGCTGTGGCAGGCCGCGGCCCGCGCCGCCCTGGAGGAGACCCAGCCCTGGGACGACGTGCGGGCCTCGCGCTGGTACCGCCGGGAGATGATCAAGGTGCTCCTGCCCCGGGTGATCGAGACCGCCCTGGAACGCGCGGAGGCGAAGGCATGAAAGAGACCATCCACTTCGTGCTCAACGGCCTGGAGGTGAGCGCCGAGGTGGCTCCCCACCACAGCCTGCTCACCCTGCTGCGCGAGCAGTTCGACCTCTACGGGGCCAAAGAGGGCTGCGGCGTGGGCGAGTGCGGCGCCTGCACCGTGATCGTGGACGGCCTGGCGGTCAACGCCTGCCTGCTGCCCGCCCTGGAGGTGGACGGCGCCCGGGTGGAGACCATCGAGGGCCTGGCCGCCCCCGACGGCACCCTGCACCCCATCCAGCAGGCCTTCGTGGACCTGGGCGCCATCCAGTGCGGCTTCTGCACCCCGGGCATGGTCATGAGCGCCAAGGCCCTGCTGGACCACAACCCCTCGCCCAGCGAGGAGGAAATCCGCACCGCCATCGAGGGAAACCTGTGCCGCTGCACTGGCTACCACCAGATCGTGGAGGCCATCAAGCACGCGGCCCGCAACCTGCAGGGGACGGAGTGAGCCATGGCAGAGCTGAACTACGTGGGCAAGCGCATACCCCGCTGCGACGCCCAGGCCAAGGTGACCGGGCGCGCGGTCTACATCAACGACCGCAAGCGGCCCGGCATGCTCTACGGCGCCATCCTCTACAGTCCCCACCCCCACGCCCGCATCCGCCACATCGACGTGAGCAAGGCCCGGGCCCTGCCGGGCGTGCGCGCAGTGATCACCGGCGAGGACATCCCCGACATCCCCCTGGGCTTCATGAAGGACAACCGTCCCCTCAAGAAGGGCAAGGTGCGCTCGGTGCGCGACGAGGTAGCCGCGGTGGCGGCCATCGACCCGGACATCGCGGCCGAGGCCCTGGAGCTGATCGAGGTGGACTACGAGCCCCTGCCCGGCGTCTTCACCCCCGAGGAGGCCCTGGCCCCGGACGCGCCCCTGATCCACGAGGTGGACCCCAAGGGCCGCCCGCGCAAGGACAACCGCCTGCCCCTGGTGTGGGAGCTCAAGTGCGGCGACCTGGAGGAGGGCAAGGCGCGCTCCCGCTACACCATCCGCGAGCGCTTCAGCACCACCTTCGTGAGCCACTGCTGCCTGGGCACCAGCGGTGTGATCGCCGAGTTCGACCTGGAACACAACCTGACCATGTACTCGGTGACCCAGATCCCCTTCCTGGCCCAGAACGACTACCGCGCCGCCCTGGAGGCCCTGGGACTCAAGGACCGTCGCGTGCGCGTGGTGTGCCAGACCATCGGCGGCGGCTTCGGCTCCAAGCTGGACACCCACTGCTACGAGTTCATCGCCATCCTCCTGGCCTTCGCCACGGGCAAGCCGGTCAAGATCCAGTTCTCGCGCGAGGAGGAGTTCCGCGCCCAGCCCACCCGTCAGCCCACCCTCACCGAGATCGCCATGGGCTGCGACGCCGAGGGCCGGCTCACCTTCCGCGAGGTGCGCATGCTCCTGGACAACGGGGCCTACACCTCCTGGGGCGCCACCACCCCCAGCGTGATGATGGTGCCCATCAGCAGCCTCTACCGCGTGCCCCACGTGTACTACCGGGCCGAGCTGGCCTACACCAACAACCTCTACTCCCAGGCCTTCCGCGGTTACGGCAACCCCCAGGCCACCTTCGCCGTGGAGTCGGCCATGGACCTGCTGGCCGCCGAGGCCGGCTGGGACCCGGTGGAGTTCCGCCTGCACAACGCCAACCAGCCGAACGAAGTCACGCCCCAGAAGTTCCACATCACCTCCTGCGGCCTCAAGGAGTGCATCGAGCGCGTACGCGACGGCCTGGGCTGGGAGGAGCACCAGCGCCGCAAGGCCACAGGCGACAACCGCCGGGGCAGCAAGGTACGGGGCATGGGCCTGGCCTCCCTGATCCACGTGGGCGGCGGGGCGCGGGTCTATCGCTCCGACGGCCACGGCATGATGATGAAGCTGGACGACTTCGGCAAGCTGAGCGTGTTCACCGGCGCGGTGGAGATCGGTCAAGGCACCATCAGCACCCTGCGCCAGGTGGTGGCCGAGTGCGTGGGTCTGCGCCTGGAAGACGTACACATCGTGTTCCACGACACCGACCTCTGCCCTTGGGACGTGGGCACCCACGCCAGCCGCCAGGCCTTCATCTCCTGCAATGCCGCCCTGGCCTGCGGGCGCAAGCTGCGCGAGAAGATCCTGGAGCGAGCCGCAGAGCAACTCGGGGTGCCCGCCGAGGAGCTTGAGCTCAAGGAAAGCCGCATCTACCCCCGCAGCAAACCCGAAGAAAGTGTGCCCCTGGCCAAGGTGCTGCGCCGGGCCCACTTCGCCCCCCGCGGCACCATCCTCATGGCCGAGGCCTTCTACGACCCGCCCAACCAGATGCTGGACAAGGAACTGAAAGGCAACCTGTCCTGCGCCTGGGCCTTCGGCTGCCACGGGGTGGAGGTGGAGGTGGACACCGAGACCGGGCAGGTGCGCATCCTCAACTACCAGGCCGCCCACGACGTGGGCACGGCCCTGAACCCCATGTTCCTGGAGGGCCAGATCTACGGCGCCGCGGTGATGGGTACGGGCTATGCCCTGACCGAGGAGCTGGTGCTCAAGGAGGGCCAGATCCTCAACGGCAACTTCACCGACTACAAGCTGCTCACGGCCAAGGACGTGGTGCCGGTCACGCCCATCATCGTGGAGACCCACGACCCGGCCGGACCCTACGGCGCCAAGGGCATCGGCGAGCCGGGCTGCGTGCCCTCGGCCCCGGCCATAGCCAACGCCATCTACGATGCCGTGGGCGTGCGCCTGCGCGACCTGCCCATGACTCCCGAGCGCCTGCTCAAGGCCCTGCGGGAGAAGGAAAAGCAAGCGGCCTGAACTA
>MTPE01000355.1 GCA_002011835.1 Desulfarculaceae bacterium JdFR-95
GGGTGGCCACCAGCCGGCAGGCCTGGCCCGCCTCCAGGAGACGATACACCTCCTGCAGGGTCTGGCGGCGGTGGCCGGGGCACATGCTGGTGGACAGGTGGCGCAGGCTGTCCTCTCCCACCAGGGCCTCCAGCTCCTGGTAGAGCCGGCGGGCGTGGGCCTTGAGGTTGACGATACACAGGACTTGCTTCTCCTGGGCCAGGCGTTGGGCCAGTTCCTTCCAGTCCAGGCGCTCATCCTCCCGGGGCCAATGCACCTCCACCCGCCGCCGCCGCGAGAACAACTCCAGCTCCGGGGGGACGATCTCCCGCGGCTCCCAGCGGTGGCCGCACCAGGCCGCCACCGCGGGGCTGAGGTGGTCGAAGGCGGGCTGGGTGGCGGTGGAGAACACCACGCTGGCCCCGAAGCGCTGGGCCAGGTGGGCCAAGGTGGCCAGGGTGGGCACCGCCAGGCGCCGGGGCAGAGTCTGCACCTCGTCGAACAGGATCACGCTGGCGGCCAGGCGGTGCAGCTTGCGGCAGGGACCGGGCCGGTGGGCGAACAGCGACTCCAGCATCTGCACGCTGGTGGTCACGATGAGGGGCGCGTCCCAGTTCTGGGCCAGCAGGCGGGCCAGGACCGGGCCTTGCGCTTGGCTTCCGGCGCCGCTCTCCTCATGGGGGCGGGTGCCGGCCAGGCTGTGGTCCTCGATGAGATAGGTCTCCAGCTCCCTTGCCTCCAGCCCCCGGCCCAGCACCCGGCGATAGACCGCCACGGTCTGCTCGATGATGCTCAGGTAGGGGATCACCACCACGATACGCCGCAGGCCGTGCCGGCGGGCGTGCTCCAGGGCGAAGCCCAGCATGGCCAGGGTCTTGCCCGNACCGGTGGGGGCGGTGAGGGTGAACAGCCCCGGAGAGAGGGCCGCGGCGGTGCGGCAGGCGGCNTGCAGGTCCCGGCGCATGACCGCCACCTCCGGCTCGGCCTGGCTGGTGGCCTCCANNTCGGCCAGGTGNTCCTCCAGCAGCACCAGGTCGCGGGCCGCCTCNAGCTCCGGCCCCGCCGGCCGCGGTCCCAGGAAGTGCTCCTCNGTGGCCAGGAAGTCGGCGTCCACCAGGGCCGAGAACAACATGCGTAAGTTCAGCATGTCCGCGGCNTCNCGCCGGCTTNGTGCTGANGGTAGANNGAGGNNCCCACCTCCNCCNGNGGGGGCAGGCNNAGGCCGTCGGCCTCCAGGCGGCGCAGCAAGAGCTCCAGGTCGGGCTCGGAGTAGCGCAGGCCCTGGGGATGGTACGGGCGGGAAGGGTCGAAGCCCTGCAGCTCTTGTGTGCTCATGCAGGGCAGGCCCAGGTGGTGGCCGGCGATGGCCGCCCCGGCCGCGCCCAGGCGGTAGCGCCTGAAGGCCACCCAGGCCCCGGCCGACCAGTGGTCCACCCCGCGCTCGCGCCCCTCCAGACGGCGCTGGAAGAGCTCGCCGTACTTGCCCAGGTCGTGCAGCAGGCCGGCCAGGCGGGCCTCGGCCGCCGCACCCAGGGGGCGGGCGAAGTGGGCAGCCAGCTCGGCCACCCGCTGCAGGTGGCGGGCCAGGGGCTCGGTCTGTCCCTGGGGGTTGGCGGAGTGGGCCAGGAAGAGGTCTCGGCTCTGGGGCATGGGTCCCCCCTTTCTCCCTTGCCGCGAGCCACGGTCAGACTCCCCTGCCATATCATCCTGGCTGCTCCGGGTCAAGAAAAGCGGTCCCGCCCCCCAGTCGGCGTCCCGGGACCACAGCGGAGCGCGGGGCCGAAAAAGGGGCCGCCGGGTGGGGAGGACTCCCTGCCTGCCAGGCGGAAGGGGGCGTTGTCCGCCCCGGTGGGGGAGGGGGCGCGGCATGGCCCAGGGGGGAGACGGGCCTGGCCCCACATCCAGGGGCTGGACGAGCTCCGGCCGCCACCCCGCCCGCCCCTGCCGCCGTCCTGAGTACGGCGCCCGCCCTTCACTACAAAGCGGCGGAAGGCTTTCCTCGTCCTTCCGCCGCCCAAAGGTGACCGGTTGGGGCCTCAGCCCGCCAACCGGTTGATTTCTCTGGTGGAGCTGATCGGGATCGAACCGACGACCTCATGACTGCCAGTCATGCGCTCTCCCAGCTGAGCTACAGCCCCACCGCAAGATTTTTTCTAACAGAGTCACGCGGGGTTGTCAACTTGGCCCTGGGGGGTGGGGGGGTGGGTTCTCCGTGTGGCTATTGACCGGGGGGTCGTCGTCGTGATACAAGGATTTCAAGTCTTTAGGGGAGGACGGCGGCGGGTGGTTTCCGGGCGGCGCTATTTTCGGGAAGTGGAAGTCGGGGGGCAGCGCCTGTGGGACCTCCTGGCGCGGCAGCCGGAGCGCCCTCCTGCGGACATGGAGACCGCCTGTGCGGCCTTGGACTACTTGCACATGGCGGTGGGTCTGTTGGAGCCCTACGGGCGCGACTACCCCCTGGTGGAGCCGCGGGAGCTGGTGCCGTCGTTCGACGCGCCCTTGATCGAGTACAAGCACCTGCCGGCCTTCTCCATGGTCCTGTTGGACCGGCCCATCTCCTACCAGGACGAGTGTTTTCAGTTCGACCTCCTGTTGCCGGAGGGGCATCCTCCCGACCCCTCGCGGGTGGCGGCCAACCGGCAGCTTTTGCGCCAGCGCCTGCCCCGGGATCAAGTGCCCGAACTGGAGCAGGTGATCGGGCGGCGCTCCTTGACCCCCTTTAGCCGCTATGCCGAGCTGCTGCCCTTCCTGGCCCGGATGGACCGGGGGCACGTGATCGCCCGCGACGAGGAGGGTTGGTTCCAGTTGGTGGGCATCTTCGCCTCCTTTCCCTCCGACCTGGACGGGGAGATAAAGCGCCTGGGGCGGCGGATCGGCAAGTTCCGCAAGGGGGACAACGAGTCCTATGCCGCCAACCGCCTGTTCGTGTACCGGTTCCTCATGGAACAGACCGGGTTTCCCGTCTGCGGAGAGCGGCATACCTCGGCGGCGCTGTTCGCCCGGCGGCTGATGCGGCGGCGGGAGCGCTTCCTGGTCAAGGTGTTGGGCCACAGCGACCGCACCATAACCGCCCTGACCAGTCAGGGCGCCACCCAGGGCCTGCCCCGGGTGGAGAAGGTGGCCCTGGTGGAGGCGCGGGGCTGTTCGGAGGAGGGCTACCGCCGCTTGCGTGAGGGTGGGTTCTTCGTGGACCGCAGGCGGCGGGTGGTGCTGTTGCGCGTGCGCTACACCCAGCACCGCTACCACCCGGACAACGTGCTGGAGGAGCGCGCCCTGTCGGTGCAGGCCCAGGAGGTGATCCACCCCCAGACCGGCCAGGTGTTGGAGGCCGACGTGCTGGGCCTGGGGCAGGACCGGCTGCTGTTGCTCAACGACATCGTGCGCGGCGAGTATCCCGGCTGCATCGTGTTCCGGGACCAGGAACAGGTCTGCGGCACGCGCGAGATAGGCAAGCGGCTCAAGTTCCTCCTGGCCTGGCTGCGCAAGCACCGTCACATCCTGGCCGACTACAGCCCGGACACCTTCGAGCGGGTGAGCCGCGTGCTGGCCTCCTTCCTCAACGACCCCGAGCTGGCCGACGACCTGGCCCGCTATCCCGAGCTGGTAGCCGAGCTGAAACAGACTGTTGGCAACCTGCGCCACGCCCATCGCCTGCGCCTGCTGGAGAAGCTGGTGCACAACCGGGCCGACGCCAGCGGCCGCCGCCTGCACCACGTGCACGTGCTGACCATCCTGGCCCACGTGCTCAGCCAAGAGGGTGAACACCTGGCCCAACACCACCCCCAACTGTTGGCCAAGCTGCTGACCATCTGCCGCCGCGAACTGCAACACCCCTACCTCAAGAAACGCTACCTCACCCGCCTGCCCCGTACCCCGGCCGAACGCGAGGTGGTCGGCGAATACAAGCTCCTGGAGCGGCTGGTCAACCGCTTCGAGGGCCGTCTGGACGCCGCGGGCCGCTGAATCATCCCTGCCTGGAGGGGAGGCTTTGCGCTCCCCGGCCGGCACCTCTGGTTTGACCGGGGAGGGTTGCGGCGATACACTTTAGCTCTCATCACCTCAGGCTGAAAGGCAGGTCATGTCCCAGCCCTCGGCCAAAACCAGCTTCGTACCCACCTCCTCCCTACTGGTGGATCCCTTCGGTCGCCGGCTGCACTATCTGCGCCTGTCCATCACCGACCGCTGCAACCTGCGCTGTGTCTATTGTCTGCCGGCCGAGGGCATCGCCAAGCTGCCCCAGGGACACATCCTCACGCTGGAGGAGTTGGCGCGGGTGGCGCGGGTGGCGGTGTCGTTGGGGGTGGACAAGATCCGCCTCACCGGGGGCGAGCCCCTGCTGCGGCGGGGGATCGGCTCGCTGCTGGCCGCCCTGGATGGCCTGCGTCCCCGGCCCGACCTGCGCCTGACCACCAACGGGGTGCTTCTGGCCCGGCACCTGGAGCTGCTGGAGCGCTACGGCATCTCCGCGGTCAACGTCTCCCTGGACAGCCTGGACCCGGCCCACTACGGCCGCATCACCGGCCTGGGTGCCCAACAGGGGGCCCGGGTGTTCCGCCAGGTGTGGGAGGGCATCGAGGCCGCCCTGGCCCGGGGCCGGCTGGCGGTGAAGATAAACATGGTGGTGCTCAAGGGGCTGAACCACGACCAGGTGGTTGCCTTCGCCCGTCTGACCCAGAGGCGGCCCCTGGCGGTGCGCTTCATCGAATACATGCCCGTGGGNCGCCGCCAGCCCTTCGACCAGAGCCGCTTCCTCTCCTCCCAGGAGGTGCTGCAGCGGCTGGAGGAGGCCCTGGGGCCCCTGGAGCGGCTGCCCGCGCGGCCGGGAGACGGACCGGCCCAGCGCTGGCGGGTGCCGGGCTGGGCCGGAGAGCTGGGGGTGATCTCGGCCGTGAGCAGCCACTTCTGCCACGCCTGCAACCGCCTGCGGGTCTCGGCCGAGGGGCGGCTGGTGCCCTGCCTGCTCTCGGAGCGGGCGGTGGACCTGCGTCCCCTGCTGCGCGGCGGGGCGGACGAGGTGGAGCTGGCCGCGGCGCTGAAGCGGGCCGCGGCCATCAAGCCCGCCCACCACGGCCTGGCCCCCGACCACCTGGAGGGCACCGGCTGTCCCATGCGCCGCCTGGGAGGGTGAGGCCGGCCCACCGCGGTCCACCGACAGCGAGGTCTCACCGGAGGGAGGAGCGATGCTCCCGCGGTAGCTGCTCCGGCGGGATCGAGCCGGGGGTGGATGCGGTAGGGGAGGCGGTAAAAACCCCTCGGCGTGGGCCTGTGGCGGCGCCGATTTGGCTTGCGCCGGCGGCCGGGGCTGGGCTAACATGGCCGGTGTCGGCGCACCGCACGGAGGTGGCGAGCACAAGGTGAGCCTTCCCATCTGGCAGAAGATAGCCGAGGAACGCATCCGTGAGGCCGCGGAGCGGGGAGACTTCGACGACCTGCCCGGCAAGGGCAAACCGTTGGAGCTGACCGACGACTCCCACCTGCCGGCCGAGCTTCGCTTGGCCTACAAGATACTCAAGAACGCGGGCTATGCGCCTCCCGAATTGGACGTGCGCAAGGAGATCGTGCGTACCGAGGACCTGCTGGCCAACGCCCCCGACGAGAAGGCCCGTCTCAAGGCCTTGCGGCGGCTCAACTATCTGGCCATGAAGCTGTCGGCCATCCGGCCCCAGTCGGTCATCCTGGAGGCACACCGCTACTCCAGCCGGGTGCTGGAACGCCTCACCCGGCGCAACCGGAAATGAGCACCTGTGGCGTTGGGAGTGGTTTTCGGCGCGAGCTCATCGGCGTGGCCCGGCCGAGGCCGGCGGGAGGGGGAGGTTTCCGCCTGCACCGGGCCACGGGGGGCCGGGCCCAGGTGAGGTGAGCCGGCCCCCTGTCTTTCCCCAGGGCAACCAAGGCCCCCGCCAAGCCAGGGCTACCCTCTGGCCCGGCGGGGCGCGCAAGGCCCGGGCCGGGGAGAACGGAGCTGGTTGCCCTGGAGAGAGACGGCGGGCCATGCGGCCCCATCTCACCGGCAACGTGACAGAATCGAATCAGCCTGCCCCTACGCTGTCGCGCCATCGGCAGCTCGCAAGGAGGAGGAATTCGCGCCCATGGAGATGAAGCGCGACTACTACGAGGACATCCGCCTGATCGACAGCGGGTTCCAGGCCTTCTGGCTGGGGGTGCTCCTGCTGGCCCTGGTGGTGTTCCCCTTCTGGGCCGGCTCCTACCTCACCTACACNGTCAACCTCATGGCCATCCACGTGATCGTGGCCCTGGGGCTGAACCTGTTGGTGGGCTACACCGGCCAGATCAGCCTGGGTCACGCCGGCTTCTTCGCCATCGGCGCCTACGGCACCCTGGTGCTCATGACCAAACTGGGGCTGCCCTTCGTGGTGGCCCTGCCCCTGGCGGGACTGATCTCGGCCGGATTCGGCTTCCTGTTGGGCCTGCCCGCCCTGCGCCTGGAGGGGCCGTATCTGGCCATCGCCACCCTGGGCTTCGGCCTCACCGTGACCCAGATATTGGGCCGGCTGGAGTTCCTGGGCGGGCACATGGGGCTGCAGGCCCCGCCCCTGACCGTCTTCGGCCTGGAGGTGGCCAGCGACTTCGCCCGCTACTGGGTGATCATGCCCCTGTGCGTGGTGCTCACCTGGACCATGCGCAACCTGTGCAAGACCCGGGTGGGACGCGCCTTCGTGGCCATCCGCGACAGCGACATCGCCGCCGAGTGCATCGGCATCAACCTGACCTACTACAAGACCCTGTCGTTCGCGGTCAGCGCCTTCTACACCGGGGTGGCCGGCGGCCTGATGGCCTTCGTGCTGGGCTTCATCAACCCCCACACCTTCAACATCATGGTCTCCATCCTGATGCTGGCCATGGTGGTGGTGGGGGGGCTGGGCTCCATCCTGGGCTCGGTGATGGGGGCGGTGCTCATCACCTGGCTGCAGATCGAGCTGGCCAAGATCACCGAGATCCCCTACCTGGGGCCGCTGCTCACCGACCTGAGCAACACCCTGTTCACGGTCAGCGGCCTGCCCAACGTGCAGTTCGTGGTCTTCGGCCTGATCATGGTGCTGATCATCATCTTCGAGCCCCTGGGCCTGTACGGCATCTGGATCCGCACCAAGGTGTACTGGAAGACCTGGCCCTTCTGAGGGACGGCGGGCACCACCCGCACGCGGGAGAGGACGAGGCACAACATGCTGGGACAGCTGATAGTCTCCGGGATCGCCATCGGGGCCACCTACGCCCTGATGGCCCTGGCCATGGTGATCATCTACAAGACCAGCGAGGTGCTCAACTTCGCCCAGGGCGACATGGCCATGCTCTCGGCCTTCGTGGCCTACCTGCTGTTGGAGGAGCAGGGGCTGGGCTACGCCACCTCCTTCACNTTGGCCCTGGCCTTCGCCTTCTGCCTGGGGGCCTTCCTGGAGTTCGCCTTCCTGCGCCGGGCCAAGGACCCCACGGTGCTGGGGCTGATCATCATCACCCTGGGCCTGCAGATGATCCTCTACGGCCTGGCCTCCTGGCGCTGGGGCAGCGACCAGAAGGACTTCCCCTTCCCGGTCAGCGACTTCGACCTGGTGGACCTGGGCGGGGTGGTGGTGAGCCAGCTCAACCTGGTCACCCTGGCCTGGGCGGTGCTGCTGATGCTGGGGCTGTTCGTGTTCTTCCGCTACACCAAGCTGGGGGTGGCCATGAAGGCCACCCAGCAGAACCTGACCGTGGCCCGCATCATGGGCATCCGGGTCAACCGCATCATGATGTTGACCTGGGGCATCTCCAGCGTGGTGGGGGCCTCGGCCGCGCTGCTCATCGCCACCACCGACACCCTGGACCCCAACCTGATGCTCAACCCCCAGCTCAAGGGCTTCAGCGCCGCGGTGCTGGGGGGCATGACCTCCCTGGTGGGGGCGGTGGCCGGCGGCTTCATCCTGGGGGTGATCGAGAACCTCTTCGGAGGATACATCTCGGTGGAGTTCAAGAGCGTGGTGGCCTTCGCGGTCATCGTGCTCATCCTGTGNGTGCGGCCCAGCGGCCTGTTCGCGCGCCACTACGTGCGCAANGTGTAGCTGGACCGCGGCGGACAAGGACCACCACGACCAACCCCGGGGCCAAGGCAGGGGGGAGGCCCCGGACAAGTGGGAAGAAGTAGGGAGGCTGCTCCCCCAAAGGGAGCAGGGAGAAACCGTAGGAGACTCCAAGGAGAGGGACATGGGCAAGAAGCTGTGCATGTTACTGGCGCTGGTGGCGACCCTGGCCTTGGCCACGGGCGTGGCGGCCGAGACCAAGGGCGTGACCGACAGCGAGATCCTGATCGGCCAGTGGGGGCCCCAGACCGGACCCGCCGCCCTGTGGGGCGCGGTGGCCCGGGGAACGGCCTGTTACTTCAAGATGCTCAACGACGAAGGCGGCATCAACGGCCGCAAGCTGAAATACTTCATGCGCGACGACGGCTACCAGCCCAACCGNACCAAGGCCATCGTCAAGGANCTGTANGAGAACGTGGGCGTGTTCGGCTTCGTGGGCGGCGTGGGCACCAGCCCGGGTATGGCCGCCATGCCCTACATCATCAAGCACAACATCCCCTGGGTGGGCATGGCCACCGGCTCCACCCACTGGGCCTTCCCCCCCAAGAAGACCATCTTCGCCGTCTATCCCAACTACCCCGACGAGGCCGCCATCCTGGTGAGCTACGCCCTGGACAAGCTGGGTAAGAAGAAGATCGGCTTCCTCTACCAGAACGACGACTACGGCAAGGGCGGCCTGGAAGGCGCGGTGCGCGAGCTCAAGAAGCGGGGGGTGAAGCTGGCCGCGGCGGTGCCCACCGAGATCATGGACACCGACCTGTCCAGCCACGTGATGAAGCTCAAGCAGGCCGGCGCCGACTGCGTGATCCTGTGGCTGCTGCCCAAGCAGGCGGTGATCACCGTGGCCACCGCGGCCAAGCTGGGCTACCGTCCCCGGTGGATGGCCTGCTCCACCCTCAGCGACTTCCAGCTCATGTACAAGATCAGCAAGGGCCTGTGGAAGGGCGTGATCTTCGGCAACTTCGCCGAGCTGCCCGACAGCGACCATCCCCTGATGGTCAAGTACCGCAAGGCCTGGAAGAAGTACGCCCCCAAGGAGCGCTGGGGCGTGTTCTTCTACGCCGGCTTCGGCTTCGCCGAGCCCATGATCGAGGGCATCCGCCGCGCCGGCCGCAACCTGACCGTGGAGAGCTTCGTCAAGGCCATGGAGACCCTCAAGAACTTCCAGGGTATCATGGGTCCCATCACCTACAGCCCCACCCGGCGCCAGGGCCTGCGCAAGGTCTTTTTGGCCCAGTGCCTGGCCGGGGCCAAGGCCAAGCGGCTCTCCGGTTGGATCGGACCCAACTAGCCCCTCCGGCCTGACAACCGAGATCGGGGGGCGGACTCCGGCCAGCCGCCGGGGTCCGCCCCTCTGTCCCAGACCCCACAAGGGTGGAAGCGAGCGCATGTCGTTCTTCGCGGTCCAGGACCTGACCATCACCTTCGGCGGACTCACCGCCTTGGACGGCGTCTCCTTCAGCGTGGAGCAGGGCTCCATCTTCGCCGTGATCGGCCCCAACGGCGCGGGCAAGACCACGCTGTTCAACTGCATCACCGGCCTCTACCGACCCCAGCAGGGCAGCATCCGCTTCCAGGGCACCGAACTCATCGGCAAGAAGCCCCACCAGATCGCGGCCCTGGGCGTGGGACGCACCTTCCAGAACATCGAGCTGTTCAGCAAGATGACCACCATGGACAACATCCTGCTGGGCCGCCACCTGCACATGAAGACCGGCGTGTTCCGCGGCAGCACCTTCTGGCGCCGCAGCTCCCCCGCCGCGGCCGAGGAGATCGCCCACCGCCGCAAGGTGGAGGAGATCATCGACTTCCTGGAACTCCAGGCCGCCCGCGACCGCATGGTGGGCGGACTNCCCTACGGCATCCAAAAGAAAGTGGAGCTGGGCCGGGCCCTGGCCATGGAACCCAAGCTGCTTCTGCTGGACGAGCCGGTGGCGGGCATGAACCTGGAGGAGAAACAGGACCTGATGATCTGGCTCAAGGACATCCAGGAAGTCCTGGGCATCACCCTGCTCATCATCGAACACGACATGCGCCTGGTCATGGAGATAAGCGACCAGGTGCTGGTGCTCAACTACGGCCGGCCCATCGCCCACGGCACCCCGGCCCAGGTGCAGAACCACCCCGAGGTGCTCAAGGCCTACCTGGGCGAAACCGAAACCCCGGCCACGGGAGGCGGCCTTGCTTGAGGTCAAGAACATAGAGACCTACTACGGACTGGTCATGGCCCTGCGCGGAGTGAGCCTCCAGCTCCAGGAGGGCAAGATCACCGCCATCCTGGGCGCCAACGGCGCGGGCAAGAGCACCCTGATCAAGACCATCATGGGCCTGATCGAAGACCAGCCGGACAAGGGCTCCATCTGGCTGGACGACAAACGCATCGACGGCAAGGACACCGAAGACATCGTGCGCCTGGGCCTGGCCTACGTGCCCGAAGGCCGCGAGGTCTTCGAGGAGCTCACCGTGCTGGAAAACCTCATGATGGGCGCCTACACCAGCACCGCCGCCCAGGCCCGCGAAGACCTGCAGCGCGTCTACCAGCTCTTCCCCCGCCTGGCCGAGCGCCAACGACAGTTGGCCGGCACCCTCTCCGGGGGCGAACAGCAGATGCTGGCCATCGGCCGCGCCCTCATGATGCGCCCCCGCATCATGTTCCTGGACGAGCCCTCCCTGGGCCTGAGCCCGCTTTTGGTCAAGGAGATCTTCAAGACCATCGTGGAGGTCAACCAGAGGTGGGGCACCACCATCCTGCTGGTGGAACAAAACGCAGCCATGGCGCTCAAGGTCTGCCACTACGGCTACGTGATGGAAAACGGCCGCTTCGTCCTGGCCGGCACCCCNCAGGAGCTGATGGAAGACGAAGACGTGCGCGAGTTCTACCTGGGCATCAAGAGCGAAGTCAGCGTCAANGGCTACCAGCGCTACAAGCGCAAGAAGCGCTGGCGCTGAGCCCCCCAAACCGGCTCAGCCGGTGAACGCCGGGGAGACAGGCATCCTGTAGTCGCGGCCCGACCCCCTCGGCACAGGGGCCCCTGGTGAAAAACAGGCTCATTCGGCAAACGGCGGGGGAGCGGCACCTCGTGATCCCCGCCCAGGCCGCCGGCCCGGGCAATCGGATGATAGAGCGCCCGATCTTGTTCATCCCGGGCCGGCCTTGTCAAGGCCATGGCCCGAAGGGTGGCCGGGAGACCAGCCTTGACAAGGCCGGCCCGGGATGATTCCACCACCACCCCGGCGTTTGCCGGATGAGCCGAGAAACAACTCGGAGGCACGACCTTCGGCATGAAAACCGCGGCCCCGCCGCCCGTATGCCACGGGCCGGGGCCGCGCTCTGCCACCCTCCCGCGCGCCCTCAGCGCTTCTTGCCCCGCCGGCGGCGCCGGCGCGAACGCCGCGAACCCTTGGCGCCGCCCTCGCCCTGGTTGGCCGGAGGCTGGTTCGGCTCCGGGGGACGAGGCTCCATCCGGGCCAGCTCCTCCGGCGTACAGGTGATCTCCCGCCCGTCGGACAAGGCCAGGGTCAACTTGCGCTCCAGCACGTTCTGCCGGATCACCTTGGCCTCCAAGCCCCCCGCCAACACCAGACGCTTGCCCAGCTTGGGCATGTCCTTCTTC
>MTPE01000211.1 GCA_002011835.1 Desulfarculaceae bacterium JdFR-95
CGCCGCGCGATCTCCTCCCGACGCTGCCGCCGCTGCTCCAGACCCTCCAACTGGGGCAGGAGCAGCGCAGCCAGAATGTCCGGGAGGTTGGCCTTGGCCCCCAGCTCCACCATGTCCCAGTGCTGATAGGCTCCGTGGTAGCGCTCGGCCGCTCCCTTGCTCATGCCGTGCAGGCGCAGGCGGCGCAGGCGTTCGGCCAGCTCCGCGTCGTCGGTGGCCACCGCACCCCCCTCGCCGCAGGTGAGGTTCTTGGTGGCGTAGAAGCTGTAACAGGCCGCCTCGCACATCGCGGCCGAGCCGTAGCCGTCGCGCCGGGCCTCCACCGCGTGGGCGCAGTCGGAGACGATGGCCAGACCGTGCCGGTCGGCGATGGCGCGCAGACGGGGCATGTCACAGAGGGTGCCGTAGAGATGCACCGGCATGATGGCCCGTGTCCGCGGAGTGACCGCCGCTTCCACCTGCGCAGGATCGATGTTGCCCGTGAGGGGTTCCACGTCCACGAACACGGGCTCGGCCCCGGCATGCAAAATGGCGTTGGAGGTGGCGATGAAGGTCATGGGGGTGGTTATCACCTCGTCGCCAGGACCGATGCCCAAGGCTCGCAAGCACAGCTCCAGGGCCACCGTGCCGGAAGCCACGGCCACTACCTGCTCCACGCCCAACCAAGCCGCGAACTCGGCCTCGAAGCGGGCGCAGACCGGACCCGTGGTCAGGAACAAGGACCGCAGCACATCCTGACAGGCCGCAATCTCGGCCTCGCCCAGGTGGTGACGATAGAACTCCACTCGCTGCTTCATCTCCGGCTCCCTCTATGGCCCGATGTCTTCCCCTCAGCGCGGGGCGGCNAAGCGCAGAAACGCCACCCAACACATGCGCAGGAGCTGCCAGCCGTGGCGAAAACGGCTGATGTTGGTCTGGCCATAGGTGCGCTGCCCATAGTGTACCGGCAGGTCTCGGATCTTGAGCCCCAGCTTGGCCGCCCCGAACAACAGATCGAAGTCGCCAAAGGGATCGTCTGCGGCCAGTAGATCCCGCTGGGCCAGGATCCCCTCCCAGTCCTCGGCCCAGAACATCTTGGTCCCGCACAGGGTGTCGCGCACCCGCTGGCGCAACAGAAACGACAGCACCCAGCCGAAGAACTTGTTGCCCACCAGGTTGAGGAAGCGCATGGCTTCCTCCTCCATGGGATAGACCAGACGCACCCCGTTGATGAACTCCCCCTTGTCCTCCACCAACGCCCGCCAGAAACGGGGCAGCTCCTCCGGGGGCACGGTCAGGTCCGCGTCCAGGATGGTCAGTACCTCGCCTTCGGCGTGAGCGAAACCCTTGCGTACGGCATCGGCCTTGCCCACCCCGTCCTGCTGCAGGAACTTCAGCCGCAAACGTCCCCGATACTCCGCCACCAGGCGTTGGGCCTCCTCCGCGGTGCCGTCGCTGCTGCCGCCCTCCACGAAGATCAGCTCGGTGAAGCGCCCCACCACCGGCAGCCGCTCCACCGCCGCGGCCAGATTGCCCCGCTCGTTGCGGCAGGGCATCACCACGCTCAGGGAAGGCTCCTCCCCCCGCCGCAGGCCCAGAGGACGCGCCACCACCAGATAGCTCCAGCACAGGTGCCGTACCACCGGCAGCCAGGCCAGCCAGCGATTGCACAACTCCGCCAACAGCGGCACCCGCACTGGCACCAAGGTGTGCCGCCAGGTGTAGACCGGCTCGAAGCCCGCCAGCTCCAGGAAGTTCTCCACCTCCTCCGGCGGCAGCCAGTTCACCCCCGGCGGCGAGGGCGTCTTCCAGCCCAGGGTCTCGGCCAACTGCAACACCGGCTGGTAGAGCCGGCTGTAGCCCTGGATCAACAGGCGCGTGCGCGGCCCGCAAAGGGGACGCAGCGCCTCCAGACACTCCTGCACGTCCTCCAGCTCACCCACCAGGTTGGAGAGTACGATGTAGTCGAAACGCCCCTCGAGCGGCGGCGCCTGGGCGTCACCCACCACGAAGTGCAGCCCCGGATGCCGCCGCCGCGCCACCGCCACCAGCTCCGGTGAAAGATCCAACCCCACACCCAAGGAGGGACGCAATGCCGCCAGGGTGTCTCCCGTGCCGCAGCCCAGCTCCAACACCCGCGCCCCGGGCCGCACCACGAAGCGCAAGGCCCCCTCCAACTGGCGGTAGTAGTAGGCGTGCCGCGCCCGCCAAGCCAGGCGCCGCCCGGCCACCATCCGATAGTGCCGCCGTATGTCCTCCCTGCGGGCCATCTCAGACTACCCCACGCCCTGCTGGCATATCACGACCCCCCGTCCCCGGCAAGCGGCGCACACACCCCATAGGGACGCCGGCCGTAGCGAGCCAAGTGACGCTCCAGGGAGTCGGCGTGGCCGTGGCGGTAGAAGCGGCCGTAGACGAAGCTGGACACCCCCGGCCACAACCAGGGACCGACCACCACCGCCCCGTCCAAAACCACCGCCGCCAACAACAGCCCCGCCACCAATCGCCGCCACCCCGACCGCACCCCTCGCAGCCGCTGGGCCAGACGGACCACGAAACACAGCATGGCCACGAAGGCCGGCTGATACAGCCGGGCGATGTACTCCCCCCGCACCACCCAGCGGCCCTGGTAGGGCGGAGCCAGACTGTTGAACAGAAACACCATGAGCACGCAGGCCAACAACACCGCCTCGGCCGGCCACAGCCGCTCATCCAGCCGCCAACGCCCCCATACCCACAACACCAGGAACAGAGCCGGCAACACCATCAGGCCGCTGGCGAAGTAGTTGTAGAGCAGATACCACGGCGCCCGCGCCAAAAGCCCCGCCCACCGGTCCCAATCGCCCGGAGACAAATAGGCGTGCACCAGGTTCACGTAGGTGGAGGTGTTGGGGTTGTAGAGGGAGAGCCCCAGTCCGAAGCGCATCACCCCCAGCCAAGCCGCCGAAGGCAACGCGGCCAGGGCCAACACCACCGCCGCCTTGAGCGGAGCCCGCCCCCGCCAAAGCACCAGCACCGCCGCAGCCAGACCGAAGTAGGGCATCAGATCGTAGGCCAGCATCAGCACGCCCAGGCCCAGACCGCAGCCCGCCACCACCGGCCAGGTGGCTGGCTCCTGTAGCCGCACCAGGATCAGGAAACCCCACAGCGAGCAGGGCACGATCATCACGTAAGGGTAGGGCAGCCCCGCCCAGTAGGTCACCCCCGGCCAGGTGGTCAGCAGCCACAGACCCCACCCCGCCGCCACCGGCCCCACCCGCCGCCACAGGAACAGCCCCCATCCCCACAGGCTCACCAGGTACACCCCCACCGTGGTGAGCAGCCCCCCGCCCAGAAAGCCGTAGAGCTTCATCAGGGGATAGGCCAGCACCGGGTAGAGGATGCGGCGCACCTGCTCGCTGAAACCCCACTTGCTCATGGGGTCGCCGTCCAGCATCCAGAACAGGGCCTGGAAGTGCTGGTGGTCGATGTTGGCCAGCCAGCCGCAGGGCGGCACCTCCACCACCTTGGCCGAGGTGATGGCATACGGCGCCAGGGTGCCGGAAGACAACCACACCCCCACCACCAGGGCCGCCGCTGCCCCGGCATAGTGCCGCCACACCACCCCCGGCCCCCACCACAGCCGTACCAGACCCACCGCGGCCAGAAGCATCCCCGCCAACAGCCAGGGCACCTCCGCCGCCTCCGCCGCCGCGGCCACCCGCACCGCCTGCCGCCGGTCCAACGGCGCACGCAAGGGGCTCAGGGCCGACGGCGGTATGGGCTCCCACCGGCCCCCCGGGGGCCGCCACAGGATGCGCAGCTCCGCCCGACCCACGTCCTGGTCGTACTGCACCTCCACCAGGTGCGGCCCTGGAGACAGCCACGCCCGCGTGGTCTTCAGCCGCGTGCCCCGGTGCCCCGCGTTGTCGATCAGGAAACGCCCGTCGATGTACAGGTGGCTGTTGTCGTCGCTGGCCACCCCCAGCCCATACCACCCCGGCCGGGTGACCCACAGGATGCCCACCATGCGCAGGAAGAAATGCTCGCCCGAGAAACGAAAGACCGTGCGCGGCTCCCGGTAGGGCGCCGAGGGAGGAGCCTGGGGACGGGAAGTGTCCCAACGCTGCACCAACAGCCCCGGCCCCTCACCCCAGGCCGGCAGCAGCCAGGCCGCCAGCAAACCCCGGCCCACCACCGCCCACACCACCAGCCCCACCAACACCAGCAAGGTGACGACCAGGCGGCGGCGCATGGCAGAAAAAGCCCTCAGCCCAGACGCTCGGCCAGCGCCTGGCACACGCGCTGGATCTGTTCGTCACTCAGCCCCAGGGAAGAAGGCAACCACAACCCCCGCGGAGCCAGCTCCTCGCTCACGGGAAAGCTCCCCCGACCCAGCTCCTGGTACATGGGCTGGAACGAAAGCGGCGGATAGAAGGGCCGCGAGCCGATACCCCGCTCCTTGAGGAAGGCCACCAGCTCGTCCCGCGTGGCCTGGTCCGGCAAGAGCACGTCCACGAACCAGGGCGGGCACTCCTCCAGGTCCGTGGGCAGCATCTCCACCCCCTTGCAGCCGGACAGGCCCTGCTGGTAGCGGGCGTAGATCTCCTTCTTGCGCTGGACGCGCCAGGCGATGGTCTTCATCTGCTCGATGCCCACCACCGCCTGCAGGTCGGTGAACTTGAAGTTGAAGCCCACCCCGTCGTGCCAGTCGCTGGCCGGAGCGGTGCGGTGGAAGTCCTTCAGCTTGCGGATGCGCCCGATCAGCTCGTCGTCATCCGTGACCAGCATGCCCCCCTGGCCGGTGGTCACGATCTTGTGCGGAGTGAAAGAATACACCCCGATGTCACCGAAGGTGCCCAGATACTTGTCCCCCGCCCGCGCCCCCAGGGCCTGGGCCGCGTCCTCCACCAGATACAGCCCGTGCTCGCGGCAGAACTCCACCACCCGCGCCATGTCCCCGTGCCGGCCGTTGATGGGCACGTAGATCAGGGCCCGGGTATGCCGGCACAGGCGCACCGTCTCCAGGTCCAGACACAGGGTGTCGGGCTCCACGTCCGCCAACACCGGCCGCGCACCCACCCACACCACCGCATTTATGGTGGCGATCATGGTGTAGTTGGGCACCACCACCTCGTCCCCCGGACCCAGCCCCAGGGCCTTGAGGGCCAGATACAAGGCCACCGTGCCGCTGGTCACCATGGCCCCGTGCCGCGCCCCCACCAGGGAGGTCACCATCTCCACCAAACGCTCGGTCTGGCGGAACTCGGTCAGCCACCCTCCTGAACGCAAATACTCGGCCGCGGCCCGGGCCTCGGCCTCGGTGAGGTAAGGCTCCACCTGGGGGATGAACTCCACCGCCGCACCTCCTGTGTGTCGTGGGTATGCCGAATGCCGGGCGGGCACTACCCCGGCCCCGGCCCGCGCCCAGGCCCAGAGTCAAGGCGCGGCCCTATGGGCCGCGTCCCTGGCGCAGCCAGGGACCATGGCCGCCCCCAGGGCGGCCATGGCCTTGACCGCGGGCCTGGGCGCGGGCCGGGGCCGGGGTCTCACAACCGGCGCCGGTCGGCCTCCGCGCCGGGATAGGGACCGCTCTTGACCTCCACCACCCGGGTATCGTCCTCCAGGATGCGGTAGCCGTGCCCTCCCGCCAGCAGGATCATGCCCTGGCCCGGGCCCAGTTCCACCTCGGCCACGGGCCGGTCCTCCTCGTCGTACACCGTGGCGGCCAGTCGCCCCTGCACCACCCA
Source organism: Desulfarculaceae bacterium JdFR-95 (assembly GCA_002011835.1). Lineage (GTDB taxonomy): Bacteria > Desulfobacterota > Desulfarculia > Desulfarculales > Desulfarculaceae > Desulfocarbo. The sequence goes on from MTPE01000211.1 coordinate 5,709, forward strand.
GACGAACTCCTGGGTGCGCTCCACCGTGCGCGACACCCATTGGTGGTTGTGTGCGGCCAGCTCGGTGCCGGCGGGATAGCGCCAGGTGCCCACCTGGAGGAAGTCCTCCGCCTCGGTGAGAAACCCCAGGCCCTGGGGGAAGTCGGCCGTCCCGAACACCACCGCCAGTCTCTGGCCATTGGTCTCGATCACCCGCACCGCCGCGCCTTCCTAGATCACGGTGAAGGGCCGGATGGGCCGGTAGAAGCGGAACAGCTTGACCAGCTCCTGGATGCCGTCGTCCAGGGTGCGCTGGGGCCGGAAGCCGATGGCCTTGATCTTGTCGAAGTTGATCACGAAGTCGCGTACGTCCAGGTCGGGCAGGGTGGAGTCGATGATCTCGAACTCCACGTACTCGGCGATCTTCTGGGCCAGTTGCAGCTTGGAGAGGTTGAGGGCGTCGTCGCCCACGTTGAACACCTCGCCCAGCATCTTGTCCGGTATCTCGGTCACCATCAGGTAGGCGCGGATGGCGTCGTCCAGGTGAAGGAAGGTGCGCCGGCTCTGGGAGTCGAACAGGACCAGGGAACGCTCCTGTACTGCGCGCATGGTGAAGTCGTTGGGCAGCAGGTCCCAACGCATGCGCGGCGATACGCCGAAGATGGTGGCGAAGCGAAAGGCCACGCTGTTCTTGCGCTCCATGCAGATCTTCTCGGCCTCGTACTTGGTCACGCCATAGAGACTGACCGGCATCACTTCGGTATTCTCGTCGCAGAGGGTGCCGGACTTGCCGTAGAAGCTGGTGGTGGAGGCGTAGACCAACATCTGGCCCGGGTCCAGAAGCTCCACCAAGCGGCGGGTGGCGTCCACGTTTATGGTCTGGGCCGAGTTGGGGTTGGCCTCGCAGGCGGGATAACCGCTGATCCCGGCCAGGTGGTACACCAGATCGAATCCGGCCACGTCGCTCTTTTCCAGATTGCGCACGTCTTTCTGTACGAACTCCACCAGGGGATAGCGGAAGAGGAACAAGGCCGGATCGTAGCCGTACATGAAGTTGTCCAGGATGGTCACCTGGTGCCCCCGCTCCAACAGCTCAGGCGCCAGCTTGGTTCCCTTGTAGCCTGCTCCTCCCGTTATCAGTATCTTCATGACCACTCCCGCTCCTGCTGTCTGTTGTGTTTGAGAAAATAAACCTCTTTGAGAAGAAAAAGCAAGGGGGCTGCCTGGCCACGCCCGCCGGATGCTTGCCCGGTCGGGTTTTTTGGGCTACATTCGAGGCCGCGGTGGTTTCAAGGGGAGCAGACGACAAGACCAGAGCCGTCTCGGTTTCCACTTCCTGTACGGACAGGACACCTTCCGTGAATATCCTCGGCGTATCGGCCTACTACCACGACTCGGCGGCGGCACTTCTGGTGGACGGGCGCATCGTGGCAGCGGCGCAGGAGGAGCGTTGGAGCCGCAAGAAGCACGACCACCGCTTTCCCGCCCAGGCCATCGCCTACTGTCTGCAGGAGGCAGGGCTCCGCGCCGAGGATCTGGACCTGGTGGCCTTCTACGACAAGCCCTTTCTCAAGTTCGAGCGCCTGTTGGAGACCTATCTCTCCTTTGCGCCGGTGGGTCTGCGTTCCTTTCTGCAGGCCATGCCCCTGTGGATCCGGGAGAAGCTGTGGCTGCCCGACATCATCCAGAAGGAGCTGGCCGGCTACCAGGGGCGCATCGTGTTCCCGGAGCATCACCAGTCGCACGCGGCCAGCGCCTTCTTCCCTTGTCCCTGGCGCGAGGCGGCCATCCTCACCCTGGACGGGGTGGGGGAGTGGACCACCACCAGCTGGGGGGTGGGGCGGGACAACCGTATCGAGCTGTGGAGCGAGCTGCGTTTCCCCCACTCCCTGGGCCTTTTGTACTCGGCCTTCACCTACTTCACCGGCTTCAAGGTCAACAGCGGGGAGTACAAGCTGATGGGCCTGGCGCCCTACGGCGAGCCCCGCTACGTGGACACCATTTTGCGCGAGCTGATGGACCTGAAGGAGGACGGGTCCTTCAAGCTCAACCTGCGCTACTTCACCTACTGCCAGGGTCTGACCATGACCGGGCGGCGTTTCGCCCGGCTGTTCGGGGGTCCGCCCCGCCGGCCGGAGGGGCCCCTCACCCAACGGGAGATGGACCTGGCGGCCAGCATCCAGAAGGTGACCGAGGAGGTGGTGCTGCGCACCGCCCGCCACGTACACCGCCAGACCGGCATGCGGCGGCTGGTGTTGGCCGGAGGCGTGGCCCTCAATTGCGTGGCCAACGGGCGGCTGTTGCGCGAAGGGCCCTTCGAGGACATCTGGATCCAGCCCGCGGCGGGAGACGCCGGCGGGGCCCTGGGTGCGGCCCTGTTCGCCTGGCACCAGTATCTGGACCGGCCGCGGCAGGTGGAGGAGGGCCGGGACCAGATGGCCGGCGCCTACCTGGGCCCGGCCTTTTCCGAGGCCGAGATCGCCGCCTTCCTCCAGGAGCGGAACATCCCCCACCGCCGCCTGGAGCCGGAGGAGTTGATAAGAGAGGTGGCGCGCCTGCTGGCCCAGGAGAAGGTGGTGGGCTGGTTCCAGGGGCGCATGGAGTTCGGCCCCCGCGCCTTGGGCAGCCGCTCCATCCTGGGTGACGCCAGCAGCCCCACCATGCAGTCGGTGATGAACCTCAAGATCAAGTTCCGTGAGTCCTTCCGCCCCTTCGCCCCCTCGGTGCTGGCCGAGCGGGTCTCGGAGTATTTCGAGCTGGACCGGCCCAGCCCCTACATGCTTCTCGTGGCGCGGGTGCGGCCGGAGCTGTGCCGCCAGATGGATGCCCGGGAGCAGGAGCTCTTTGGCATCGACAAGCTGAAGGTGGTGCGCTCGCAGATCCCGGCCGTGACCCACGTGGACTACTCCGCCCGGGTGCAGACCGTCCACCTCGAGACCAACCCCCTCTACCACCGCCTGCTCACGGCCTTCCAGGAGCTGACCGACTGCGGAGTGATCGTCAACACCAGCTTCAACGTGCGCGGCGAGCCCATCGTCTGCACCCCGGAACACGCCTACACCTGCTTCATGCGCACGGAGATGGACTACCTGGTCTTGGGGCCCTTCCTCCTGGACAAACGCGAGCAGCCCCCCTGGCAAGAGGACCGCGACTGGCGCCAGGAGTTTGAACTGGACTGACACATGGGGATGTGGCAGGACATACGGGAGCACATCGCCGAGCTCAGCCCCACGCGCAAGGACCTGCGCAACCTGGGGTTGGTGTTCTGCGTCGTGCTGGGGCTGTTGGCAGGACTGAGCGCCTGGAAGGGAGGAACCGCCTGGCCCTGGCTGGCCGGAGGGGCGGCGCTGTTCGCAGCCTGGGGACTGCTGTGGCCCGCGGGCCTGCGGCCTCTCTATCGGGGGTGGATGAGCCTGGCCATCGTGATGGGACAGGTGGTCTCGCGCCTCCTGCTGAGCCTGGTCTTCTACCTGGTGGTCACACCCGTGGGCCTGGTCATGCGCTTGGCGGGCAAGGACCCCATGGACCGCCGCCTGGGCGACCGTGACTCCTACTGGCGGCCGCGGCCCCGACAGTACGACCCCAAACAGACCGAGAAGATGTACTGAGCCACCCCCTGGAGGAAACGAGACATGGGCAAGGCGTCCATCCTGGCCGAGTTCTGGGAGTTCCTGCGCGTGCGCAAGAAATTCTGGCTCCTGCCCATCGTGATCGTGTTGGTGCTCCTGGGCGCACTGCTGGTCCTCACACAGGGATCCGCGGTCGCTCCCTTCATCTACACCCTGTTCTAGCCGGCAGGGTCAAATGGGGCCGGGCGTCTCTGCCTCGGCTCCGACCAGAAAGGCCGAAGGGAGAGGAAAGAGTCCTGACAAGACATGAACCCCCTCTGGACCACCAGGAGGCAACCGTGAAGATCCACCTGGGCTGCGGCAAGCGCTATCTGCCGGGCTACGTGCACGTGGACCTGGCCGACTATCCCCACATCGACCACCGCCACGACGTGGCCAGCCTGCCCATGTTCGCCGACGACTCCGCAGAGCTGATCTACGCCTCCCACGTGCTGGAATACTTCGACCGCCTGGAAGCGGTGGAGGTGCTGGCCGAGTGGCGCCGGGTGCTGCGACCGGGAGGGGTGTTGCGCCTGGCCGTGCCCGACTTCGCCGCCCTGGTGGAGGTGTACCGTCTCAGCGGCGAGCTGGACCGCGTGCTGGGTCCCCTCTATGGACGCTGGCCCGTACCCGGCACCGACACCGTGATCTACCACAAGACGGTCTACGACCGGCCCTCCCTGACCCGGCTGCTGGAGGACAACGGCTTCACCCGCGTGCGGCCCTGGGACTGGCGCCAGGTCTTCCGCGGCGAGCTGGCCGGCTACGACGACTACTCCCAGGCCTACTACCCCCACATGGACAAGGAAAACGGCCTGCTCATCAGCCTGAACCTGGAGGCGGAAAAGGCGTGAGCCCCGCCCGCAACCAACCAAGCCCTCACCCCTGGCCCCTGCGCTGGCTCACCGCCAGCCCCGCCCAACCCACTCCTCAGGAACGCGACCCCTGGGCCTGGGCCTCCCTGGTCTTGCTCTTGGCCCTCTTGGTCCTGGTGGTGGCCACCTTCCGCCACTACGGCATCACCTTCGACGAACAGGACCACGACGACTACGGCTGGCTCATCCAGGAGCTGTACCGCTCTGGCCTCAAGAACTGGGCCGTGCTGAACTACAAGGACCACGTCTACTTCGGCGGGCTCTACGACACCCTCTCGGTCCTCTTCGCCCGCCTCTGGCCGGGAGACTACTGGTCCGGCCGCCACCTGTTCAACGCCCTGGTGGGCTGGCTGGGCCTGCTGGGCCTGTGGAAGCTGGTCCACCGCCTGGCCGGCAGCCGCGCCGCCTTCCTGGCCGTGCTCCTGTTGGCCCTCACCCCCACCTACTACGGCCACATGTTCAACAACCCCAAGGACATCCCCTTTGCCGTGGGCTACGGGTGGTCCNTGTACTACCTGGCCTGCCTCCCCCCACGCCTGCCCCGGCCGNCGGCCTGGCTGCTGGTGCGCCTNGGCCTGGCCGTGGGCTGCGCCATGGGGGTGCGTATCGGCGGGCTGCTGCTGTGGTTCTACCTGGGACTGATCCTCCTGGCCCGCGCCGCGGCCACCGCCCGCGCGCAAAACCTCCCCGCCGCGGCCCGCGAGCTGGCCGGCCTGGGGCTACGTGTGGCCCTGCCGGTGGCGGCCCTGTCCTTTGCCCTGATGACGGCCTTCTGGCCGGCCATGATGCTGGACCCCCTGGGCCACCCCTTCCGCGCCCTGGATGCGCTCAAGACCATCCCCGCCCAGATGGGCGCCGGCCACCAGCCCTGGTACACCATCCCCTACTATTTCGCGGTCCAGCTCCCCGAGATCTACCTCCCCGCCCTGGCCCTGGCCCTGATCTGGGGGTTGAGCTGGCTGCGGCGCGGGGCCCAGCCCTGGGACCACCAGGCCCAGGCCCGCGCGCTCGCCGCCTTGGCCCTGGTCTTCCCCCTGCTCTGGCTCATGGCCACCGGCGTGGCCAGCTACGACAACAACCGTCACTTCACCTTCCTGCTCCCGCCCATGGCCGCGGTGGCCGCCCTGGGCCTGGAGGGCCTGGCCCGGCGCCTGCGGAAGAGGCCCGCCTGGCTGGCCGCGGCCACGGCCCTGGGCCTGGTGTTCGCCCTGCAACAGGCCTGGGCCATGGTGCGCCTGCACCCCTACCAGTACGTCTTCTACAACCACCTGGTGGGCGGCCTGCCCGGGGCGGTGAAACGCGGCCTCAAGACCGACTACTGGGTCCATACCTACAAGGAGGCCGTCTCCCGCCTGGAGCAGTACCTGGAAAAGGAACAAGGCCCGGCCTGGCGGCGACACCAGTGGCGGGTGCTGCCCCTGGGCGCGGCTCCCCCCGCCAGCCGC
>MTPE01000488.1 GCA_002011835.1 Desulfarculaceae bacterium JdFR-95
TTTTAAAGAAAAGGGGTTCCCCCCACACCTTGACAGCCTCCCCCATGCGTGCCACCACTGAGGCATGGCGGAGGGGATCGGCGACATAGCCTTGTCCACGGCCTGGTGCGCGGCCGAGGTGGAGACGGCCGGGGAGCTATTGGGGCGCCTGGAGGAGACCGGGTTCCGGCGGCTGGAGCTGGAGTATCGCCTGACCGCGGCGGTGGTGGAGGGCCTGGCGCGGGAGCTGCGGCCGCGGGAGCTGGCGGTGGTGAGCGTGCACAACTTCTGTCCCCTGCCCGAGGGCATGCCGCGGGAGCGGGCCAGCGGGGACTTGTTCAATCTGGCCTCCACCGACTGGGAGGAGCGGCGCCTGGCGGTGCGGCACACGGTTCACACCCTGGAGCTGGCCGACCGGCTGGAGTGCCGCCGGGTGGTGTTGCACCTGGGCTGGGTGGAGGGCCTGNAGGGGACGGGCGTGGTGCAGGAGGCGGTGGAGGCCGGAGGGCTCACGCCGCGGCTGCGGGAGCTGTTGGCGGCGCGGCGGGGCAAGGCCGGCCGGAACCTGGACGCGGTGTCGTTCGCCCTGGAGCGGGTGATCCAGCGGGCCCTGGCTTTGGAGATCACCCTGGGTCTGGAGAATCGGTTTCATCCCCACCAGGTGCCGGACCTGGCCGAGCTGGAGGTGCTGTTGCGGCGCTTCGCCGGGGCGCCGGTGGGCTACTGGCACGACACGGGCCACGGCTGGGTGCGGGAGCATGCCGGTCTGGAGCCGGTGGCGGACTGGCTGGCTTTGGCGGGGGAGGTGCTGGTGGGCTGCCACCTGCACGACGCGGTGGGCAGCCGGGACCACCTGCCGCCTGGGGCGGGGGAGCTGGACTGGAGGCAGGAGGCGGCGCGGCTGGCGGCGGCGCCGGTGAAGGTCTTGGAGATTCACCCCGGCCCCGATGCCAGGGAGGTGGCCCGGGCGGCGGAGCTGGTGGCGGCGGAGCTGGCCGGGGCCGAGGAGAAGCGACAGGAGGCGCGGGCATGAAGAGTGCGGTGCTGGTGATCGACATGGTGAAGGACAACCTGGAGCTGAGCCACCACCCGGAGCTGGCGGCGCGGGCCAAGGCCATCGTGCCGGCGGTGAACCGGCTGACCGCCGGGGCGCGGGCCCGGGGCTGGCCGGTGGTGTTCGCCACCGACTCCTTCCTGCCCGGCGACTTCCTGTTCCGGGGCCGCATGGGCGAGCACAGCCTGCGGGGGACCGAGGGGGCCGAGGTCTCGGCCCTGCTGGAGCAGGCCCCGGAGGACACCTGGCTGCCCAAGCGCCGCATGAGCGCCTTCTTCAAGACCGACCTGGACCAGACCTTGCGCCTGTGGGGGGTGGAGCGGGTGTTGGTGTGCGGGATCATGACCCCCTACTGCGTGCTCACCACGGCCCTGGACGCGGTGTGCCACGACTTCGCCGCGGTGATGGTGGAGGACGCCAGCAACGCCCCCAGCGACGAGCAGCACCGCAACTGTCTGGACCTCTACCGCCGCAGTCCCTTGCGGCCGCTGCTCAGGGTGGCCACGGTGGAGGAGCTACTGGCCGAGGGCGGGGGAGACTAGTCTCGGCTCATCCGGCCGGTGGCGGGGTGAGAGGCGGCTTGGGATTGCGGCGCCGGCCGTCGGCCCAGGAGAGGGGTGACATTCCGTCGTCTTTTCGTTTTTCCGCGCCGCGGCCAGCGCCCGGTCTTCTTCGTCCCGGGCTGCCCCGCCGAGGCCATAGCCCGGCAGGGATGCCCGGGGGGATTTCACCCCCACCCCGGCGCCTGCCGGATGGGCCCTAGTCTTTTGCTTCCAGGTCGCGGCCGGCCCGCTGCAGGCTGGCCAGGTCCAGGCCCTTCTTCCACATGGCCACCAGGCCCGCGGCGGTGAGGGGGAAGTACTGCACGGCCCAGAACAGGATGGAGTAGGCGATGGCCTCCTGNCGGGGGGCGCCGGCCATGATCAGGGCCCAGGTGACCGCCAGCTGGAAGGCGCCCACGTAGCCCGGCCCGCCGGGCACCGCCGCGGCCAGTCCCGAGCCGGAGAAGGCCATGGCGGCGTAGATGGGCCGCAAGGGCAGCCCCACCGCGGGCAGGAACACGCCGAAGGCGGCCAGGTAGCTGAGCCAGATCAGGGCGGTGTAGGCCACCAGGGCGGGCAGGTGTCCCGCCCGGCCCAGGATGCCCAATCCCTGCTGGAAGGTCTCCAGCAGCCGGCCCACCAGCTGGCCCAGGCGGGCGGACAGGCGCGAGGCCAGGCCGGTGAGCAGGCGGCGGGTGGCCTCTGGCCAGCGCCACAGGGCCGCCATCACCGCCAGCACCCCCAGGTAGAGCCCCAACAGGGAGTAGCCCGCCCCGCGCAGGTAGGCCACGTCGAAGGCGCCGGCCGCGGCGGAGGGGTCCACGAACAGGAGGGTGACGAACAGGATCACCAACAGCATCAGGCCGTCCAGGATGCGCTCCACCACGATGGTGGCCAACACACCGGCCGCGGGGGTCTCTTCCAGGCGGCCCAGCACGTAGGCGCGCACCAGCTCGCCCAGGCGGGCGGGCAGAATGTTGTTGGCGCCGAAGCCGATGAGGTTGGCCCAGGTGAGCCCGGCCAGGGAGAAGCGGCCCACCGGGGCCAGCAGGATGCGCCAGCGCAGGGCGCGCAGCCAGAAGGTGAGGGCGATGGGCAGGTTGACCCACAGGAGGTAGAGGGGGTTCAGGTCGCGGGCCTGCTGCCAGAGGTGGGCGAAGTCCACGTCCTTGAGCACGTAGGCCAGGCAGGCCGCCGCTACCACCAGACCGATTATCACCTGTTTCTTCACGGCTGGGACTCCCGGACGGCTTTCTGGAAGCGCTCCAGTTGACGGCGGTAGTAGGCCAGGCGGCGGGTGGGACGGGCGGCCAGNGCGGCGCGGGCCGCGGCCAGGGCCTTGTGGGGNTGGCCGTTTCGGAAGTAGGCCTCGGCCAGGGTGTCCCAGATGTGGGGCCGGGGTGCGCGCTGTACCGCGGCCAGGGCCAGGGCCACGGCCTGGCGGGGGTGGCGCAGGTCGGGGTCCTTGGCCGTGGCCAGCAGCCAGGCCAGGGAGTTGAGGGCCTCGGGGTCGTCCGGGGCCAGGCGGACCGCCGCGCCCAGGTGGGTCAAGGCGCGGCGTTCGCGGCCGGCCTCCATCTCCAGGATACCCAGGGTGAGGTGGAGGCGGGCGTTGTGGGGGTTCTCTTGCAGGCGGGCCTCCACCAGGCGGACCACCAGGCGGCGGTGCAGGGTGTCCTGCCAGCCGCTGAGGGAGGTGCCCGCGCCCAGGGCCACCACCACGGCCAGGCCCACCAGGTAGGCACGCAGCCAGTAGCGCACCCGGGCGGCGTGTTGGGTCATGGTTTCGGGCCGGGCCGCGGCCTGGTGCAGGGCGGCGACACGCTGGGCGATGGAGAAGTGGTGCCAGGAGGGCACTTCGCGGGTCTGGCCGGAGAGCAGGGCCACCTTCTCCAGGGCGCTGACCAGGGGGTCGGGCCGGCCCAACAGACGCAGGGCGAAGAAGTCGGCTTGGCGTTCGAAGTGGCGCATGAAGAAGCCCATCACGAAGCGGAGATAGACGATGAGCAGTGCCACCAGGGGCAGGGCCATCATCACGCTGAAGGCGGCGCTGGCCTGGCCCCGGTCCAGGAGCAGGGCCCGGCCCCAGGGGTGTTCGGCCAGCCACAGTGCCACCCCGCTCAGGCCCAGGCCGATGGGCTCGCTCAGGGCGTAGGCGGCCAGGAAGAACCCGGCGAAGAACACCAGGTAGGTCACCAGGTGGCGGTGGCGCACGTGTCCGGCCTCGTGGGCCACCACTCCGGCCAGCTCCTCGGCCGACAAGGCCTCCACCAGGGCAGGGGTGAGCAGCAGGTAGCGGAAGCGGCCGGCCACCCCCAGGATGCCGGCGGTGAGCAGGCGGCCCTGCAACACCGGCCAGCGCAGGATCTCGGCCACCCGTACCTCGGCCTGCTCCAGGACCAGGGTGCACACCTCGCGCACCGGTCCCTCGGGCCAGCGGCGACAGCCCCACCAGGCCCGCACCAAGGGGGGAAAGAACAGGGCCATCAGTCCCAGGAACAGGGAGAGGAAGACCAGCTCTCCCGCGGCGGTGTCCCACCAGGCGGTGGCGCGGGGCCAGAAGGCGGCGCTCAGGTCGCGCAGGATGGCCACCGCCAGCCAGGGGAAGGCCACCGGGGCCACGAAGCGGGCCTGGGCGCCCAGGTAGGGGAGCAGGGACAGCTGGCGCTGGAACACCACCCGCTCCAGGGGGTGGATGGCGCTCCACACCGCCAGCAGTACCACCAGGTAGATGCCCACCGCGCACAGGCCGGAGAGGGTCTCGGAGTGTTCGAGGAGGGGCCAGGCGCTCAGGTGGGCTTTGAGCTCCAGGAGGGTCACCATCAGGGCATAGGCCAGCACCCCGGCGGCCTGCAGCCAGGAGATCAGGCGGTTGCCTCCGCGGGCCGGGTCTGGGGGAGGGCGGTGGCCGGTCAGGCGGCGCAGGTAGGCGATGACGCTCAGGCGGGCGGAGATCCACAGCCAGGCGGTCAGGCCGGCGGCGGCGGCCAGGCTCTGGGTGGGGGTCATGACGGGCGGGGCTGGGCGATAGGCCTCCCAGACCACCATCACCACCACGAAGGCTATGATCTGGGTGAAGAGCAAGGCTTCTGTCCGGCCCTCCCAGCAAGAGAGGCCCGGGTGGGCTGCCCGGGCCTTGGCTGGTCTTGGGGGAAGTGGCGGAGAGAGAGGGATTCGAACCCTCGGAGGGGCTTTTAACCCCTCACTCGCTTAGCAGGCGAGCACCTTCGACCACTCGGTCATCTCTCCGCTACTTTATTTGCTCCAGAGTTCCGCCTCTCGCTCATGGGCCCCGGTGGATGGAGCCCGCTTGCCAATTGGCGGAGGGAGTAGGATTCGAACCCACGGAGCCGGGATACGGCTCAGCGGTTTTCAAGACCGCCGCCTTAGACCACTCGGCCATCCCTCCGCGCGGACGCTCGAGACCAAAACGCACGACCGGGCCGGCGGCTCCGGCGGTTTTCCACAGGCCGCGCTTTGTTCCCCTCGTTTGGCCTCGCCTGATCTTCCTGCGCGGGCCGAGGTGAAGTCTGCTCGCGCGGCCTCGGCTCCTTACTCCCAGGCCCTGGCCAGCCCCGGGGCGGGAGCGGCATGCCCCGCCGTGCTCCGCCTTCACCCGTTCACATCCCGGAACCGCCATGCCGCGGAGGCCCTCGCCCTCCCCGCCGACGGCTGTCCCAAGGCCCTGATTCACCTTGTACCATCGCCCCCGCACAGCGTCAACCGTTTAGGAGGGGCTACTATTTCACGAGCGCACTTTACGAAGCAGCTCGCTTGGTATATGTTATCAAACAACAGGTGCAACATCTTTGTAACAGGAGGCGAAACCACCCCCAAGGCCGAGCCGGACCGGTCTCCTTCGCCGAGGTGTACCGGTGGTGCCGGCATTTGTGGTCGGGGGTGAAACGCCTCTCCCCCTGGGAGGTATTGAGACCATGGACTCGAGCAAGGCGCCCAACGCGAGCGGCGTGGACAGTCCCGGCCGCCGGATCGTCAGCAGCTTGTGTGGCATGTGTGCGGTGCGCTGTCCCATCCAGGTGGAGGTGGAGGACGGCCGTGTGGTGTGGTTGCAGGGCAACCCCAATGACAAGACCATGGGCAACAGCCTCTGCGCCAAGGGCGCAGCGGGCCTGGCCATGGAGTACGACGACGAGCGCCCGCAGTATCCTCTGATCCGTACCGGCCCACGGGGCAGCGGCCAGTGGCGCCGGGCCTCCTGGGACGAGGCCCTGGACTACGTGGCCGGAGCCTTGAAGGAGGTGATCGAGGAGATGGGGGGCCGCGGGGTGGTCCTCTCCGACCGGGGTGGGCCCTTCACCGACCTGACCAAGAGTTTTCTCAAGGCCATCGGTTCGCCCAACTACTTCAACCACGACGTCACCTGCGGCCGCAACGCCCATCACGCCACCAAGAGCCTGTTCGGCCTGGGGCGCAAGGGTGTGGTCTATGACATCAAGAACACCCGCCACATCGTGCTCTACGGCCGCAACATCGTGGAGTCGCTGCAGGTCAAGGAAGTCAAGGAGTTCATGACCGCCCTGGAGAACGGGGCCAAGTGCACCTACATCGACCCCCGGGCCACCATCACCGCCAGCAAGGCCACCCGCTTCTGGCAGATCCGGCCCAACACCGAGTACGCCCTCAATCTGGCCCTGATTAACGCCACCTTGAGCGAGGGCCTCTACGACAAGGAGTTCGTGTCGCGCTGGTGCACCGGCCTGGACCAGCTCCAGGAGTTGGTACGCGACTACACGCCCCAGTGGCAGGAGCAGTACACCGGGATCCCGGCCAGCGAGCTGGTGGACTTCCTGCGCGAGATCGCGGCCGACGCGCCGCACATCATGTTCCACGCCGGCTGGATGACCGCGCGTCACTCCCAGTCCTTCTACACCAGCCGCACCGCCCACATCCTCAACGCCCTGTTCGGCGCCATCGAGGTGCCCGGCGGCGTCTGTTTCCAGAAGAAGGCCGCCGACGTGGGCAAGAAGGACCTGAACAAGCTGGCCGACCGCATCCCCGCGGTGGAGGAGAAGCGGGTGGACGGCNCCGGCTGGGAGCTGAAACACATCGATCCCGGTCCCGGCCTGTTGCACCGCCTGTATCCCGCCATCCTCAGCGGCGAGCCCTATCCCATCGGGGCCTGGATCGTCTATCGCCACGACCCCCTCACCTCCATGCCCGATCCTGACGCCCAGAAGGAGGCCATGGACAAGCTGAAGCTGTTGGTCTCCATCGACATCAACTACTCCGAGACCGGCTGGTACTCGGACGTGATCCTGCCCGAGTGCACCTACCTGGAGCGGGGCAACATCATCGCCAGCAAGGGCGGACTGAAGCCCAGCTTCCAGATCCGCGACCAAGCCATCGCCCCCCGCTTCGACAGCCGGCCCGCCTGGTGGATCTTCCGCGAGCTGGCCCGCCGCCTGGGGGTGGGCGAATACTTCGACTTCGAGACCATCGAGGAGATCTGGGAGTACCAGTTGGAGGGCACCGGGGTGAGCCTGGACCAACTGCGGGAGAAGGGTGTGATCTCCCTGGTGGACCAGCCGGTGTTCTACGACCGGGAGACCGGGCTCAAGTTCAAGACCCCGTCGGGCAAGATCGAGTTCATCAGCCAGCAGCTCACCGAGCTGGGCTTCGACAGCATCGCCCCCTTCAAGGAGCCTCCGGCCCTGGGGCCGGATCAGTTCCTGCTGTTGTTCGGGCGGTCGGCGGTGCACAATCACGGCCACACCATGAACAACCCGCTGCTCAACGAACTGCTGCCCGAGAACGACCTGTGGATGCACCCGGAGCGGGCCCGCGCCCTGGGCATCAGCGACGGCGACACCGTGGAGGTCTCCAACCAGGGCTATGCCACCACCGGCAAGGTGCGGGTCACCCCCTGGATCCATCCCGACGCCGTGTTCATGCTCCACGGCTTCGGCCGCACCGTGCCCCTGCAGACCCGGGCCTACCGCCGCGGCATGGCCGACCAACGCCTGCAGAAGGGCATGCTGACCCGCTACGACCCCGTGGGCGGCGGCAACACCCTGTGCGAGACCGTGGTCCAGGTGCGTAAGGCCTAGAGAAAGGGGGCGAAGAGATGAGCAAATACTACCTGCTGCAGGACTCGGAGCGCTGCGTGGGCTGCCTGGCCTGCGAGGTGCACTGCAAGACCAACAAGGGCCTGGGCGTGGGTCCGGCCCTGTGCAAGAACATGAGCGTGGGCCCGGTGGAGGTGGGAGGACTGCCCCGCATCCGCTTCGTGTTCATGCCCTGCTTCCACTGCGAGGAGCCCTGGTGCCTGGCGGTGTGCCCCACCGGGGCNGTGAAGAAACGCCCCTCCGACGGCATCGTCTATATCGAGCCCGCCCTGTGTATCGGCTGCAAGAGCTGCATCACCGCCTGCCCNTGGGGCGCCTGCCAGTGGGACCCGGCCACCAACAAGGCCATCAAGTGNGACTACTGCAANGACCGCCTGGACGCAGGCCTGAAACCCGCCTGCGTCACCAAGTGCCTCACCGGATGCCTGCAGTTCGGCGAGGCCACCCAACTGCCCACCACTCGCCGCGAGCGCTTCGCCAAGGCGGTGGCCGCCGAGGCCTTCTCCACCCTGGAGGCCTCCCCCGGCCGCTAGACGCCGGCACGAGCCGGAGACAAGGCCGGGCCAACGGACCCGAAGGGGTCCGTTGGCCCGGGATGTTGACCATCACCATGGAATTACTTCACGGATAGGTAAGGACCATGCTCCAGCATTCCACGGGACTCTCCCTGGTCTTGGGCCGCCTGCTCACCACNTGGTGCGACCAGCTCAAGCCCGCCAGCCTGGACCGCTACCTGGAGCTGGGCGGCTTCACCGGCCTGGTGCGCAGCACCAANATGGACCCCACCGAGGTGGTGGCCGAGCTGCGCGCCAGCGGCCTGCGCGACTCGGGCCCGGCGGCCGAGCCGGTGTACCTGGACTGGCAGCGCTTCCTGCGCCGCCGCAAGCCCGGCCGCCTGGTGGTGGACGCGGTGCAACTGGACCCCCAGAACCAGGCCGGCGCCTACCTGCTCACCCACAACCCCTACGGCCTGGTGGAGGGCTTGTTGGTGGCGGCCCACCTCTTCGGGGTGAAGCGGGCGGTGGTGCTCCTGCCCCCGGAGCTGGCCCCCTGCGAGGCCCCCCTGCTCAACGCGGTGGAGATGATCCACCGCCTGGACCTCCACCTGGAACACGACCTGGTGGTGGAGCTGGAGCGCGGCGCCCAGCCCTCCATCTGGGACCACGGCCCCCGCTGGGACCAGGAGGAGGGAGAGGCCGCCTCCCTGGTGCACCACCTGGAGACCTGGTATCATCTCACCCTGATCATGGCCCTGGGCGCGGAGCGCTTTCAGGGCACCGGCAGCGAGGGCCACAACGGCACCCGCCTGGTCACCTTGGGGGGTGCGGTGGCCGAACCCGGCCTCACCGAGGCCCCCCTGGGCGGCGACCTGTGGCAGATCGTGGAGACCCTGGGCGGTGGGCCGGCCGAGGAGCGCCAGCCCGTGGCCCTGGCCCTGGACCACGGCATGGGTGGCTACCTGGCGGTGGAGGCGGCCCAGGGGCTGCTGCTGGCCCCGGACGAGCTGGCCGCGGCCGGGGTGTGCCCCAGTCCCGGCAGCATTTGGCTCCTGGAGAGCGACACCGACCTGGTGGAGGACACCCGCCGCGCCCTGTACCGCTACTGGCGCCTGTCCGGGGAGGAGACCAGCCCCGCCCGGCGGCTGATCGCCCGCGCCCTGCGCCTGGTCACCGAGGTGACCAAGGGCCGCGGCGCCCCCCACACCCTGGACGAACTCAAGCGGGTGGGCGAGGAGCTCACCGCCGAGGGCTTGGCCGCGGCCTGGCCCCTCAACAGCTCCCTGGAGCACTTCCTGCCCCAGTGGGAGGCCTACCTGCGCCGCCCCCTGCAGAAGCCCCCCGCCCCCTGCCAACAGACCTGCCCGGCCCACATCGACATCCCCAGCTTCCTGGCCCAGATCGGCCACCAGGAGCACAAGAAGGCCACCGCCACCATTTGCAAGGACAACCCCTTGCCCTACACCTGCGGTCTGGTCTGCCCCGCACCCTGCGAGGGCGCCTGCCTGCGGGGAGAGAAGGACGCCCCGGTCCACATCCGGGCCATGAAGGCCGTGGCCGCCCGCCACGCCCTGGAGCAGGGCGGATACCTCAAACCCCGCGCGGCCAAGCCCAGCGGCAAGCGCGTGGCCATCGTGGGCTCCGGGCCGGCCGGCTTGGCCTGTGCCTACTACCTGGCCCTGCGCGGCCACCAGGTGGACATCTTCGAGGCCCAGGAAAAGGCCGGCGGCATGCTGCGCTACGGCATCCCCGCCTACCGCCTGCCCCGTGAGGTCTTGGACTCCGAGCTGGAGACCATCACCCGCCTGGGGGTGCGCATCCACACCGGCCGCGAGATCGAGCGCCTGGACCAACTGCGCGATGAAGGCTTCGACGCCTACTTCCTGGCCCTGGGTACCCAGATCAGCCGCCTGATCCCCATCGAGGGCGTGGACCTGCCCTTCGTGCTGGGTGGCCTGGACTTCCTCAAGCGGGTGCATGCCGGCGAGAACCCCCGCGTGGGGCCGCGCGTGGTGGTGGTGGGCGGCGGCAACGTGGCCATCGACGTGGCCCTCACCGCCCTGCGCCAGGGCGGCCACCGCGTGGACATGTTCTGCCTGGAGAAGCGGCGCGAGATGCCCGCCAGCCCCCACGAGGTGGAACAGGCCCTGGCCGAAGGCGTGGCCATCCACAACTCCTGGGGCCCGGTCAGTGTCTCCCCCGAGGGCGAGGTCACCTTCCAGCAGTGTACGCGGGTGTTCGACGAGCGCGGCCGCTTCAGCCCCCAGTTCAACCCCCAACGCCGCACCAAGATCGTGGCCGACCACGTGATCCTGGCCATCGGCCAGGCCACCGACCTGGCCTGCGTGGAGCAGGGAAGCCTGGTCAAGACCGAACGCGGCCTCATCTGCGCCGACCCCCGCACCCTGGCCACGGACGAGCCCGGGGTGTTCGCCGGCGGCGACGTGGTGCACGGCCCCCAGACCGTGGTCATGGCCATCCGCGCGGGCAAACGCGCCGCCGCCAGCATCGACGCCTACCTGCGCGGCCGCGAGCTGGACGAGCGCAGACTGGAACCCACCCGTCGCGCCGAAGTGCCCCCCCTGGCAGTGGACGCCCAGCGCCGTACCTACCTGCGCCGCGCCCGCATGCCCTACCTGGACGTGGAGGACCGCGAGGGCAACTACCACCAGGTGGAGCTGGGCCTGGACGACGAGATGGCCCACAACGAGGCCAGCCGCTGCCTGCGCTGCGACCTGTGCATCGGCTGCGGCCTGTGCCAACTGGTCTGCTGCGAGGTGGGAGCCGAGGCCCTGCGCCTGGCCGAGACCAGCGCCGGCCGCTTGGCCTTCCACGACTTCACCCGCCCTGCCACCCGCTGCGTGGGCTGCGGGGCCTGCGGCCAGGTCTGCCCCACCGGAGCCATCCAGGTGGTGGACGAGGGCCACGTGCGCCGCACCATCATCACCGGCACCGTGGTGCGCGAACACGAGCTCATACCCTGCAGCTCCTGCGGCCGACCCTACATCACCCGCGCCTACCTGGAGCACCTCAAACACCGCGTGGGGCCCCAGACCGTGGACCACGTGGAACGCGGCCTCTGCCCCCAGTGTGCCCGCCGCCGCCGCGCCCACGAGCTCACC
>MTPE01000208.1 GCA_002011835.1 Desulfarculaceae bacterium JdFR-95
GGGGGCGGGGGCCTCCTTGTAGCGCGGCCTCAGCGGGTGAGTGACCGCTCCCGCAGGTGGGGACGCTTGCGGGGCGGGGGGGAGGGCGGGGCAGTGCTCTGGGGCACGAAGGGCGGGGGCTGGCGTCCCTGGTACAGGGCCAGGGCCTCGGGGGGGAACACCTCCGGGTCGGGCTGGTAGTGGGGGTCGGCGCGGCGGGCCAGGCGGAAGGCGCGGGCGGCGTGCTCCAGCCCGCCCTGGGCCCAATACACCAAGCCCAGCAGGGCATAGGCCCGGGCCAGTTCGCTGCGGGTCAGGTCTCCGCCCACGATGGCCTCGCGCAGGCTGGCGCCGGCGGCCTGGAAGTCGGCCTGGAAGTAGAGCTGCTGGGCGCGGGCCAACAGGCGGCTGCCCATGCCCGCTCCGGCCGGTGCGGCCAGGATCAAGAGCAGGACCAGGCTCAACACCATCTGTACTCGCGGCGCCACGGTGGTCTCCCCTCGCCCCTCAGCGGGGCAGCAGCACGAAACTGAGCCGTTCCCGCTGGTCGCGGTGCAGGATCACCAGCCGCGTCTGTTCCTGATAGCCGGGCCGGCGCACGGTGACCGTGACCGGTCCCAGGGTGAGTCCCTCCAGGGCCAGGGGGCTGTGGCCCACGGGGCGGCCGTCCACCCACACCTCGGCCCAGGGCCGCGAGACCACGTTCAGGGCGCCGCCCACCAGGGTGAAGCGCACCGAGACCGTGGCCCCGGGTCGTACCTTCAGGCGCAGGCGTTTGCTGGCCCCGAAGGCCCGTACCTCCACCAGATGCTCTCCGGCGGGCACCTCTGGCAGGCGCAAGGGGGTGTGTCCCACCGGCCGGCCGTCCAGCCACACCTGGGCCGAGGGCCGCGAGACCACTTCCAGGGTGCCCAGGTGGCGGCGGGCAGCCAGGCGCCGCGCCTGGGCCAGGCGCCGCCGGGCCTGGGCGTCGTCCGGGAACACCGCCAGATAGCGGGCGAAAAGCTCCGCCGCCCGCTTGTAGTTCCCCGCGTTGAACTCGTCTTGTCCCTGAACGTAGTCCAGGCGAGCCTGTCGGCGGCGCTGGATCTCGGCCTGCCCTTGGGGGGTCATGGGCCAGGGCAGCTCGGCCAAGGCCGCACCCCCCCACGCCAACAACAGCCCCAGGGCCACCAACACCCCCAGCCGCCTTAGTCCGGCCATGGCCAAGGTGTGCCTCCTGATGGTGCCTGTTACTGATGTTAACAGCCCTTTCCCGGCGCCCACAAGGCCCCCTTTGGGTCGAGTGGGACCTCGTGGCGGTCTGCATGCAAGAATTTTGCCTTTACCGCGGAGGTGGGGGCGGATATACTCAGAATGCGGGCGTCATCGGGGGGCGAACCCGCTCAAGGCAGGGCGCGGGCAGGCTTGGACCGACGGCGGAGAGGAAGTGGAAGCGAACCAAGCGAGGCTGGCAAGGCCCTGTGCGACGTATCCGGCTCATATTGGTGGCTGCCTTGGCCGCGGTGCTTTTGGGGACGCTCGCTGCCTACTGGCTCAACCCACCGGTGCGCTTGCCCGACTTGGAGGGGGAGGGGGCAGGGCCGGGTCCCAGTGACGGCCTGCCCCGGGTGCGGGGTCTGACCTACACCCACGTGGAGAACGGGGTGAAGAAATGGACTCTGTCCGCCGAGCGCGCCCGCTATGACGAGAAGGCCCAGACGGCCATCCTGTACCAGGTGCGGGTGAAGTTCTTCCCCGCCCGCGGAGGCTGGATCGTGCTCACCGGTGAGGAGGGCAGCTACGACCGCAAGGCCAAACGCATCACCCTACGTGGCAACGTGCGGGGACGCTCCAGTGATGGTCTGACTCTCCAGAGTGATGAGCTGACCTATGCCGAGGATCGACAGATGGTGAAATCCCGTACTCCGGTGACGGTCTCTGGCCCCCGTTTCCGGGTGCGCGGCCAGGGCATGGAACTGTGGGTACCCCAGCAGGTGGTGGTGTTCAAGGGGCAAGTGGAGTCCACCTTCGTGCCCCAGGGCCAGGGGCCGCCCCCCGGCGCCACCGCGGAATGAAGTGGAGTAAGCAAGGAGAAGGTGTGATGAGGCGAGTAGCCAGCGCTGCCCTGCTTGTGATCACCGCCTTGGCCTTGGTGGCCGCGGCGCACGCCGCCACCATGCCCATGGCCAGCGACCAGCCCATCCACGTGGTGGCCGACCGCCTGGAGGTGGACAACAAGGCCCAGGTGGCCCACTTCATCGGCGCGGTAAAGGCCACCCAGGGCGACGTGACCATCACCTGCGACCGCCTGGAGGTGTACTACGACCGCCAGAACACCCCCGGCCAGCCCGCCCCCCAGGGCGAGGCCGCGGCCGGGATCTTGGACGGCGGAGGCAAGGTGCGCAAGGTGGTGGCCCTGGGCCACGTCAAGATCGTGCAGAAGGACCGGGTGGCGGTGGGGCGCAAGGCCACCTATTGGGCCGGGGGCCGCAAGATGCTCCTGGAGGGCAAGGCCACGGTGTGGCGGGGCCGCAACCAGGTCTCCGGCGACAAGATCACCCTCTACCTGGATCAGGATCGGGCCGTGGTGCACGGCCGGCCGGGCAAGCGGGTGGCGGTGACCATCGCCCCGGCGGCCAAAGGCAAGAAGAAGTAGCCCCGCCCACCCCGCAGAGGCCGCCGCACCGCCCCCACGTTGCAGAGAGAGCCAGCGAGACGAGATGCCGCGCCTGGAGCTGAAGAACCTGGTCAAGATCTACGGCGGACGCCGCGTGGTGGACAAGGTGTCGCTGGTGGTGCAGGCCCGCGAGGTGGTGGGCCTGCTGGGCCCCAACGGCGCGGGTAAGACCACCACCTTCTACATGACCGTAGGACTGATCCGCCCCGAGGAGGGCCAGGTGCTGCTGGACGGCGAGGACATCACCGAGCTGCCCATGTACCTGCGCGCACGGCGGGGTATCTCCTACCTTCCCCAGGAGCCCTCCATCTTCCGCAAGCTCACGGTGGAGGAGAACATCCGGGCCATCCTTGAGACCCTGGAGCTGAGCGAGGCCGAACAGGAGGCGCGCCTGGAGTTCCTCCTGGGCGAGCTGGGGGTGGCCCACCTGCGTCACAACCGGGCCTACTCCCTGTCCGGCGGCGAGCGGCGCCGGGTGGAGATCACCCGCCTGCTGGTGACCGAGCCGGTGTTCGTGTTGCTGGACGAGCCGTTCGCGGGTATAGACCCCCTGGCGGTGGCCGACCTGCAGAACATCATCCGCCAGCTCAAGGACCGGGGCATCGGGGTGGTGATCAGCGACCACAACGTGCGCGAGACCTTGCAGGTCTGCGACCGCGCCTACATACTCAACGAGGGCAACATCCTGGAGCACGGCGACCCCGCCACCATCGCCGCCAGCGAGGTGGCCCGCCGCATCTACCTGGGAGAGCAGTTCACCCTGTAAGCCGCCATGGGCCTGGAGATCAAACAAACCCTCAAGCTCACCCAGCAGTTGGTGATGACCCCCCAACTGCAGCAGGCCATCAAACTGCTGCAGCTCTCCCGCCTGGAGCTGGCCGAGACCATCAACCAGGAGCTGCTGGAGAACCCCCTGTTGGAGGTGGCCGAGGAAGGCCCCGAGGAGGAGCCCACCGCGGGGGAGGCCGAAACCGGCGCCGAGGCGAGCGGAGACGGCGAAGACCCCGAGGCCCTGCTGAGCGAAGAGGCCGCTGCCGGACTGGAGGAGGTCCGGGTGGCCGAGGAGGCCAAGGAGGAGTTCGACTGGGAGAACTACCTGGGTGAATACTCTTCCGCCCCTGCCTCGCGTGAGGGCTCATCCTACGAGGAACGCGACCTGCCTTCCTACGAGGCCACCCTCACCCGGGCTCCCTCCCTGCGTGAGCACCTCCTCTGGCAGTTGCGCCTCAGCTCCCTGGACGACCGGCAGCGCAACATCGGGGCCTTGATCATCGGCAACCTGGATGCCGACGGCTATCTCAAGGCCTCCCTGGAGGACATCGCCGCCGCGGCCGAGGCCACCCCCGAGGAGGTGGAGGCGGTGCTCAAGGAGGTGCAACAGTTCGACCCCGTAGGGGTGGCCGCGCGCGACCTCAGGGAGTGCCTGCTCATCCAGGCCGCCGAACGCTACCCCGACCACCAGCTGGTGCACCGCATCCTGGCCGACCACCTGGGCGACCTGGAGCGCCGCCGCTACCAGCAGGTGGCCAAGAAACTGGGCGTGAGCATTGAACAGGTAGCCGAGGCCCTGGAGCTGATCCAGAAGCTGGAGCCCAAACCGGGCCGCTCCATCAGCGAGGAGGAACCCCAATACATCACCCCGGACATCTACGTCTACAAGGTGGACGGGGAATACGTGATCGTACTCAACGAGGACGGCCTGCCCAAGCTCAAGGTGAACAACTTCTACAAGGAGGCCCTGGCCCAGGGGGCCTCGCCCGAGGCGCGGGAGTACGTGCAGAACAAGCTGCGCAGCGCCCTGTGGCTGATCCGCTCCATCCACCAGCGCCAGCGCACCATCTATAAGGTCACCGAGAGCATCGTCAAGAACCAGCGCGAGTTCCTGGACAAGGGCATCGCCTATCTCAAGCCCATGGTCCTGCGCGACGTGGCCGAGGACGTGGGCATGCACGAGTCCACCATCAGCCGCGTCACCACCAACAAGTACGTGCATACCCCCCAGGGAGTGTTCGAGCTGAAGTTCTTCTTCAACTCCGGGATCAACCGGGTCCACGGCGGGGCCGTGGCCAGCGAGGCGGTCAAGGAGCGCATCCGCCAGATCATCGCCGCCGAAGACCCCGCCCGCCCCCTGTCGGACCAGGCCATCGCCGACCGCCTGAAGGCCGAAGGCATAGACATCGCCCGGCGNACNGTGGCCAAGTATCGGGAGATGTTGGGCATCCTGCCCTCCTCCCGCCGCAGGCAGCCCTTGGGCCGCCCGCGCTAGAGACAAAAAACCAAAATGCCCGTTGACAACTGGCTCCAGGGGGGATAAAAGCCTTATTTCGTGCAGATGAGTCCCCCGCACCACAGGGAGGCCAGCCCAGATGCAGATCCAAGTCACCTTCCGCCACGTGGAGCCCTCCGAGGCGGTCAAGGAATACGCCCGCGAGAAGCTGGGCAAGCTCCAGAAGTACCTGGACGGGCCCATCGAGGCCAACGTGACCCTCACCGTGGAGAAGCACCGCCACGAGGCCGACGTGACCATAAACGCCTCGGGGCTGAAGATCCACGGCCACGAGGTCACCGGCGACCTGTTCTCCGCCATCGACCTGGTGATGGACAAGATGGAGAAGCAGGTCAAGCGCTACCGGGACAAGCTCAAGAAGTTCGGCCGCAACAACCGCCGCGCCCCGGCCAAGCCCTTCAAGGTGGACATCCTGCAGGCCGACAGCGTGGTGGAGGATCGTCCCCGGGTGATCCGCTCCAAGCGCNTGGTGGCCAAGCCCATGGACGTGGACGAGGCGGCCATGCAGCTGGATCTGTCCCAGGACGACTTCTTGGTGTTCATCAACGCGCGCACCGAGACCTTGAACGTGATCTACCGGCGGGGGGACGGTAACTTCGGCCTGATTGAACCGGAAGCCTAGAAGGCTAAAGGCATGAAGCTGACCGACATATTGGGACCGGAGCAGGTGATCGCCGAGCTCAAGGCCCGCGGCAAACGCGCAGCCATGGAAGAGCTGTGCTCGGTGCTGACCACCGTGGAGCCCAAGCTGGACCTGAAGAAGCTCATGGAGGTGCTGATCGAGCGTGAGCGCCTGGGCTCCACCGGTATCGGCGACGGTATCGCCATCCCCCACGGCAAGCTGCCCGACCTGGACCGCCTGCTCTTGTCCTTCGGCCGCTCCCGCGAGGGCATCGACTTCGACTCCCTGGACGGCAAGCCGGCCCACCTGTTCTTCCTGGTGGTGGCGCCGGAGAACTCGGCCGGCACCCACTTGAAGGCCCTGGCCCGCATCTCACGCCTGCTCAAGAGCCACCTGGTGCGCCGCGAGCTGATGGAGGCCAAGGACGCCCAGGCCATCTACGAGATAATCCAGGCCCAAGACGAGGAGTTCTGAGGAGGGCGGCCATGAGCGGCCCGGCGGCCAACGCCCGCTTCGTGGTCATCACCGGCCCGGCGGGCGCGGGCAAGTCCACCGCGCTCAAGACCTTCGAGGACCTGGGCTTCTACGCGGTGGACAACCTGCCGGTGGAGCTGTTGCCCTCCTTCGTGCACCTGCCCCTGGGCAAGCCCGGCGACCCCTTCCGCGCCGCCCTGGTCATGGACCTGCGTACCCCCCGCTTTGCCGAGGGCTTCCCCCGCATCTACCGCGACCTGGCCTCGCGGGGCTACAATCTGGAGCTGCTGTTCCTGGAGGCCGACGACGAGGCCCTCTTGCGCCGCTTCTCCCAGACGCGGCGCCAACACCCCCTGGCCCGGCCGGGAGAGACCGTGGCCGAGGGCATCGCCCGCGAACGAGGCCTGCTGGAGCCCATCAAGGCCCAGGCCAGCCAGGTGCTGGACACCAGCCGCTTCACCATCCACGAACTGCGCCGCGAGCTCACCCGCCTGTTCTCCCAGGAAGCCGGCCCCGCGCCCCTGCAGGTCAACCTCATGTCCTTCGGCTACAAGTACGGCCTGCCCCGGGAGGCGGACCTGGTCATGGACGTGCGCTTCCTGGCCAATCCCTATTTTGTCAATGGTTTGCAGGAGCTTGACGGTTGCGACCCGCGGGTGGTAGATTACGTNCTCCAGGGAGAGGTCGCCGCGGCCTTTTTGCGTAAGTTCAAGGATCTGCTGGAGTTCCTNATCCCCCTGTACCACCGGGAAGGCAAGAGCCAGCTCACCGTGGCCATCGGCTGTACCGGCGGCCGGCACCGTTCGGTGGTGGTGGCGGAGTGGCTGGCCCGGAGCCTGCGCTCGCCTCACTACCGCCTCACCCTGCGTCACCGCGACAAGGACCTGGAAAGCTGAGCCGGCGCCACGCACGACCCGAGCGCAGCCGCCGCACGTGAAGGAGAAGAGGGAAAGGACAGCAGGGAGCGACAGGAGCGTGATCGGGATCATCGTCATAACCCACGGCCGTCTGGGCCGGGAGCTGATCACCGCGGCCGAGTTCATCCTGGGCGGCCTGGAGCGGGTGGCCTCCCTCAGCGTGGAGTCCCCCACCGAGAGCGACCGCCTCCACGACCAGATCCGCCAGGCCATCGCCAAGGTGGGCGGCTCCCAAGGCGTACTCATCCTCACCGACATGTTCGGCGGCACCCCCAACAACGTGGCCCTCACCCTGCACGAGCCGGACCAGGTGGAGGTGGTGACCGGAGTCAACCTGCCCATGCTGATCAAGGCGGCCGAGGCCCGGGACAAGTGCTCCCTGGCCGAGCTGGCCGCCCAGGTCTGCACCGCGGGACGGGATGCCATCGCCGTTGCCGGAGAGCTCCTCTCATCCTGAATCCTTTGCCGTACGCGGCATGCGCCTGCTGGTCACACCGCTGACCCGCCGGCACCTGCCCGAGGTGGTGGCCATAGAGCGGGCCTCCTTTGCCCGGCCCTGGGCGCCGGAGCTGTTCGAGGCCGAGATCCGCCATCGCCACGCCCTGCCCCTGGTGGCCCAGAGCCTGCCCGCGGGCATGGTGGTGGGCTACCTGTGCCTGTGGCTGGTGGCCGAAGAGGTGCAGGTGCAGAACCTGGCCGTACACCCGGCCTTCCGCCGCCGCGGGGTGGGACGCTTCCTGCTGGCCGAGGGCCTGCGCGAGGCCCACCGCCGTGGCGCCCGGCTGGCCACCCTGGAGGTACGCCCCTCCAACCTGGCCGCCCGCCGCCTGTACGCCTCTCTGGGCTTCGTGGAGACCGGCCGCCGCCCCGGCTACTACCAGGCCGAGGGCGAGGACGCCTTGTTGCTGGACTGCCGCCTGGAGGAGGCCGCCTGGCTGCGCACTGGAACCGGGAAAGCGCTTGACCACCGGCGCCGCTCGAATTAGATTAATTTATAAAGGGGTTATGCATGGTGCCTTGCCGCACCCGGGGGAGGTGGCAAGGCGAAGTGTGTTCAGAGGGGGCTGTAGAGACAGTGTGTTCCGCCGTGCGCCGGGCGTCCCCGTGGGAGGGGTGTGGTGCTGGAGCGTGGCGGTGAGAGGGAAGCCTTTTCAGGAGGAAGGTCGATGGCGATAAAAGTAGGCATCAACGGCTTCGGTCGCGTGGGGCGGCTGCTCACCCGCATCTTGGCCAAGGGGCACGAACACTTGGAGCTGGTGGCCGTCAATGCGCGCGCCGATTCATTCCAGTTGGCCCACCTGCTCAAGTACGACTCGGTGCATCGAACCTATGACGCCACCGTGGACTACGAAGACGAGGCCCTGATCATCGACGGTCGGCGCGTGGCGGTGACCCGGCGACCCACCCCGGACCAGATCCCCTGGGGCGAGCTGGGGGTGGAGCTGGTCTTCGAGACCACGGGCAAGTTCAAGAAACGCGAGCAGTGCCAGGGGCACCTGGACTCCGGCGCCCGCAAGGTGGTCCTGGGCGCGCCGGGCAAGGGCGTGGACACCACCATCGTCATGGGCGTGAACCACCAGACCTACGACCCCCAACAGCACCACGTGGTCTCCAACGCCTCCTGCACCACCAACTGCCTGGCCCCCATCGCCAAGGTGCTGCACGAGACCTTCACCATCGAACACGGCCTGATGACCACCATCCACGCCGTGACCATGAGCCAGCGTATCCTGGACGGCTCGCTCAAGGACATCCGCCGGGCCCGCGCCGCCTGGATGTCCATGATCCCCACCACCACCGGCGCGGCCAAGGCGGTCACCCAGGTGATCCCCGAGCTGGAGGGCAAGCTGGACGGCATGGCCATCCGCGTGCCCACCCCGGACGTGTCCCTGGTGGACCTCACCTGCCGCCTGGCCACGGAGACCACGGCCGAGGAGGTCAACCAGGCCCTGCGCCAGGCCGCGGAGGGGCCGCTCAAGGGCATCCTCACCGTGACCGAGGTGCCCCTGGTGTCGGTAGACTACACCTCCAACCCCTACTCCTCCATCGTGGACGCACCCCTGACCCAGGTGATAGACCGCCGCCTGGCCAAGGTGCTGGCCTGGTACGACAACGAAATGGGTTTTGCCTGCCGCATGGTGGACCTGGCCGCCTACATGGCCCAAAGCATGTGAGCCACGACCAGACAGGGAGGACGAGGTGCGCTACATAAACGAGGTGGACATCAAGCACAAGCGGGTATTCATCCGGGTGGACTTCAACGTGCCCCTGGACGCGGAGGGCAACATCACCGACGACAACCGCATCCGTGCCGCCCTGCCCACCATCAACTACGCCCTGGACGAACAGGCCCGGGTGATCGTGGCCTCCCACATGGGCCGACCCAAGGGCAAGAAGGTGCCCGAGCTGTCCATGGCCCCGGTGGCCCGGCGCCTGGGACGCCTGCTCCAGAAGGAGGTCAAGCTGGCCCCGGACTGCGTGGGACCGGAGGTCAAGCGCATGGTGGACGAGCTCCAGCCCGGCGAGGTGCTCATGCTGGAGAACCTGCGCTACCACCCCGGCGAGACCCTCAACGACCCCGACTTCGCCCGCGAGCTGGCTTCCTACTGCGACGTGTACGTGGACGACGCCTTCGCCGTGGCCCACCGCGAGAACGCCTCGGTGGTGGCCATCACCCAGTTCGTGCCCGTGGCCGTGGCCGGCTTCACCATGAAGAAGGAGCTCAGCTACTTCCGCCGCGCCATGATCGACCCCGCCCGGCCCCTGGCCGCGGTCATCGGCGGGGCCAAGGCCAAGACCAAGCTCCCCGCCCTGGAGAACCTGCTGGCCCACGCCGACAAGATCCTCATCGGCGGAGCCATGGCCAACACCTTCCTCATGAGCGTGGGCATTGACGTGGGCCGCAGCCTCTACGAAGAAGAACTGGTGCCCACCGCCAACATGCTCCTGCGCACGGCCAAGCGCGAGGGGGTCAAGATGTACATCCCCGTGGACTGCGTGGTGGCCGACCGCATGGACCCCAAGGCCGAGACCAAGCTGGTCACGGTGCAGGACGTGCCCAAGGACTGGATGATCATGGACATCGGCCCCGCCACCAGCCTGCTCTACCGCGAGGCCCTGGCCGACTGCAAGACCATCATCTGGAACGGCCCCATGGGCGCCTTCGAGATGGACGCCTTCAGCCGCGGCACCTACAACATGGTCTCCACCATCGCCCAGAGCTATGCTCTGACCATCATCGGCGGCGGCGACACCGACGTGGCCGTGAGCAGTGCGGGCGAGAGCGAGAACATCAGCTACATCTCCACCGGCGGCGGCGCCTTTTTGGCCCTGCTCACCGGCGAGAAGCTGCCCGCGGTGGAGGCCCTGGGCGGAATGGACTAGATACCCATGTCACGCAAGCTACTGATCGCAGGCAACTGGAAGCTGCATCTCACCGTGGAGGAGTCCCTGGCCCTGGCCCGGGAGGTGGCCCAGGGCGCCCTGGAGGCGGAGGTGGACCTCCTGCTCTGCCCCACCTTCCCCGCCATCTACCCCGTGGCCCGGGCCCTGGAGGGCTCCCCGGTCATGGTGGGGGCCCAGAACCTCTACTGGGAGGACTCCGGCGCCTACACCGGCGAGGTCAGCGGCCCCCTGCTCAAGGCCGCCGGCGCCAGCCACGTCATCGTGGGCCACTCCGAGCGGCGGCAGTACTTCGGCGAGACCGAGGCCACGGTCAACCGCCGTCTGCGCGCCGCCCTGGGCGCCGGCCTCACCCCCATCCTGTGCATCGGCGAGACCCTCCAGCAGCGCGAGAGCGGCCAGACCGAAGGCGTGCTGGAAAGCCAACTGGCCGGCGCCCTGGCCGGCCTGAACGCCGAGGAGGCGGGTCGGCTCATCATCGCCTACGAACCGGTCTGGGCCATCGGCACCGGCCGCACCGCCAGCCCCCAGCAGGCCGACCAGGCCCACGCCTTCATCCGGGATTGGCTGGCCGCCCACTATGACAAAGGGCTTGCAAACTCCTGCCGCATCCTGTATGGAGGGAGTGTGAAGCCGGCCAACGCGGCCGGTCTTTTGGGTCAAGACCACATCGACGGTGCCCTGGTGGGCGGGGCCTCGCTCAAGGCCGCCGACTTCCTGGGCATCATNCGCGCCGCCACCTCAGGGANCTGAGGGAGAAGGCGCCAGATGGTGTGCCTCCCGCCACAAGCGGGCCCCTGTGTCCGGTCGAGCCGGGCCACCA
>MTPE01000068.1 GCA_002011835.1 Desulfarculaceae bacterium JdFR-95
GGCGGCGGGACGGTATCCTTCCCGCCGTCCCTCCCACACCGTCAGTACCGGCGCCTGCCTCACCCTATCCTTCTCCCTCGGCCGCACCGGGCCACCTCCGCCACCAGGCGCACCTCCTGGGCGATCTGGCGCTCCCAGGAGAAATGCCGCCGCACCAGGGCCAGTCCCTCCCGGCCTAGGCGCTGGCGCAGCTGCGGTCGGGCCAGCAGCCGGCGCAGGGCCTCGGCCAGGGGGGCCACCTCGCCCGGCGGGACCAACAGGGCGTGCCGCCCGTGCTCCAGGAAGGCGCCGAACACCTCCAGATGCGACACCACCAGGGCCTTGGCCAAGGCCATCACCTCCAGGGCCTTGGTGGGCACCACGGTGTTGGTGTAGAGGGTGGAGCGGAACGGCGCCACCCCGATGTGGCTGGCGGCCAGGTAGCGCGGCACCAGGCGGTAGGGCACCCAGCCGGTGAAGGTGACCCGCCCTGGCAGANNGCGGGCCAGCTCCCGCAGGCGGNCCATGTAGGCCGGGTTGCCCTCCCCGATGATCAGCAGGTGGGCCCGGGGGAAGTCCNGGGCTACCGCGGCGAAGGCCCGCAGCAGCAGGTCCACCCCGTCGTCCTCGCCGATGTCGCCGTGGTAGGAGACGATCACCTTCCCCTCCAGGCCCAGCTCGCGGCGTACGCCTTCGCCCTCGACTCCCGGGTGGAAGCGCTCCAGGTCGGCGGCGTGGTGGATGGGGTGGATGTGGGCCGGGTCCACGCCCCGCCGCCGCCAGATACGGCGGGCCAGCTCGCTCTCCACCACCAGGGCGCTGCACCCCCGGGCCACCACCACCTCCAGCCGCCNCAGCAGCCGGGCGCCCAGCCCGGCCAAGGGGAANCGGAACGAGGAATAGACCGCCTCCACGAAATCGGGCATGCCCACCACACACGGGACCCCGAACAGGCGGGAGGCGGCCACCACCACCAGGCCGGGCAGCAGACCCTGGCCGTGCAGCACCGCCGGCCGCTGCCGGAGGATCTCGCGGGCCAGGGGCAGTATCCCCCCCAATATGGCCAGACGGTAGACGGGGTCGAATTGACGAAAACCCAGGGGCAGATAGATGTGGCGGCAGCCCGGCAGAGGCGGACCGGGTTCGGCGCGGTAGGTGATGGTGCGCACGGGGATGCCCTGGGCGGCCAAGGCGCGGGCCAGGTAGTGGGGGCGCGAGACCCGGCGCCGCGCAGGAATGGGATTCTCGGCCAGCATGACCACCCCGCCTGAGAAGAGCGCCTTCTCCCCACTTTCGCGGGCCGAAGACACACGCGGGAGGGCTAAGCCAGGTACGTGATGGCCCATGTGCCCGCCTCCCCTCAGGGCAAGAAAGGCTCCAGAACCCGATGGCGGCGCAGATAGGAACGTATTTCCTCAGGTTCCAGCAGGGGGGCGGCCTGAGAAGTATAGGGAGAGACCCGGGCGGGTTTGGCCCCCGGATAGGAATATTCCCGCTGGAGGTACATGCTACGAAAGGCGGGCAGGATCACGAAATGGTCGGGTAGTTCTAGAGAGTGGGAGGCTTCCTCCTCGGTGAGTAGCTCCTCATAAAACTTTTCACCCGGTTTGGCGCCTATCTCTTGGACTTCGATGTCCTCTGGCCGATGCCCCCAAGCGGGGGCCAACTCCTCGATCATCACTCGGGCCAAGTCGGAGATGCGCAGGGCGGGCATCTTGGCGATGAACACCTCTCCGCCCTTGGCCAGCATGGCCGAGGAGAGGATCAGCTCCGCCGACTGACGGGGAGTCATCACGAAACGGGTCATACGCCGATCGGTGAGGGTCACCGGTCCTCCTTGCGCGATCTGGGAGGCAAACAAAGGCACCACCGAGCCACGGGAACCCACCACGTTGCCGAAACGGGTGGAAGTGAATATCTGATGGGGGTTGCGGCTCAACAGGTTGGCCGCGGTTATCAGGCGCTCACACATGAGCTTGCTGGTGCCCATCACGTTGGTGGGATTGGCCGCCTTGTCGCTGGAGGTGAAGATGAGCTTCTCTACCCCCGCCCGCAGAGCTTGCTGGATCACATTCTGGGTCGCCAGGATATTGGTCTGTACCACCTCGAAAGGGTTGTATTCGGCAAGTACCACATGCTTGTAGGCCGCGGTGTGGAAGATCAGCTCTACTCCCCCCAGGACGTTCTCCAGCTTGAAGCGGTCACGCACGTCGCCCAGGAAGACGTGTACCTCGGGACGGTGGCGCAGTTCTTCTTGGAGAAGAAAGAGNTCGGTTTCNTTGTTGTCCAGCACCCGCACCTCGGCGGGCCGATAGGACAAGACTGCCTCCAGGAGGGCCCGGCCCACACTGCCTACTCCCCCTGTGATAAGAATATGGCGTCCCTCCAGCAAGCCAGAGTAGTCCATGTGGTCCTCATCTCTTTCGTTTCAACAGGGCGTGCAATTCGGCCACGATCCGCTCGCGGCGAGATTGATCGATCCCCCAGTGTACTGGCAGGTTGACCGCAGTACGAGCGTAGCGCAGGCTATGCCCGCGCAACAAGGCGCGACTGTGCCGGTAAGCCGGCAGATGGGGTATGGAATACTCAATGATCATGCCAAGTTGAATACCACGACTCAACATGGCTTCCAACAGCCGGGGCCGATCTTCGGCCAGGGGGACATAATGCGAATAGGTCGCCCCCGGCACCAGGGGTGGCAGGTGCAGCCCTTCCAGGCCCTGCAGGGTCTCGTGGTAGAAGGAAGCCACCTTTCGCCGGTGCGCGATAATGCGATGATACTTCCCGATCTGGGCCAGCCCCACCCGGGCCTCTACCCCGGCCATGCCTTCCAGATAATCCTCCGGCATGTCTATGAGAGCCGGATCGTAATACTTTACAAAACGGTCCAGCAGTCCCGAGCGTTCCAGACGGTTGACCAGCCCATAGATGGGGTCGGTGAAGGTGAGATATGTACTCAACAGGTAGGCCAAGCGTCGTAGGGCCTTGCTCCGGGAGGCTGGTGTCAGGCGCCGTCGGGACAGCTGGCGCAACTTGGCGGCGAGCCCGTCGTGGTCAGTGGTCACCATGCCTCCGAAGATGGAGGTGATCAGCTTGGACACGTTGAGTCCGAAGATGGCGGCCACTCCTTCCCGCGGTACCGGGCGTTCCCGCCAGCAGGCGGCAAAACTATGGGCGCAGTCCTGAATGATCGCCACCTGGGGATGTCGTTGGCGTAGCTCGGCCAGACGGTCCAGGTCCACCGGATAGCCGAAGATGGAGGTGGCGATTACGGCACCGGTATGGGGGCCGATGGCCTCCTCCGCCAGATCCAGGTCCATGTTGAAGCCGCCGGGCTCGCAGTCGACGAATACAGGGCGGTTGCCACTGGTCACTACGGCATGGGGTACCACCACGCAGGTGTAGGCCGGGCAGATCACCTCGCGGTTGCGAAGCCCCAGGGCCTCCAAGAGCAGGGCCAAGCCGGTACGTCCATAGGGAACGGCTATGGCGTGGCGCTGTCCCATCAGGCGGGCGAAGGCCTTTTCGAAGCGTTCCAGGTCGTCTGCGCGGGGAAGTGAGAGGGCTGCCGCCAGCTCCGCCAGGCCCAAGGCAGGTTTCAGGCGGGGGATCATGGCGAGTCGTCCTGTCGTTGCCAGTAGCCTTGACTAGCCATGTGGATGGCACTGAAGGCCAGTGGTCCCTCCAGGGGCCGAAAGCGATCTACTCGTCCCCACCAACGGTCGTCTATCTTGAGCTCCGCCCCCAGGTGGATGACGCGCCGGTTCCACAGCGGAGCCCAGCGTCGTCCGGTAATGAGCAACCGGACCAGTAACCACTTCAATGCCCGGTTTACCGGGGAGAAGCGCATCAGGGTCGCCGCCACCAGACGCAGGAGACAGAAGCCTAGAGGCGTAGGCAGGCGGTGATGCGCGGCGGCAAAACGTGCGGTCACTACACAAGTATCGCCTTCCAGCCAAAGGGTGTTGGCGGTGCAGTAGACCTGGGTGGTGAAGATCCTCCCCCTGGGTCCCCGGGCCGCCACCCCTGCATCTGCCACCACCATGCGTTTCTCCCGGAAGTGGTAGCATACTCCGCCTTGGTGCCAGGACACCACTGTATAATGGGAGGGCCCTTTGTCGAACAATAATCCTGCCTGGGGAAGCTTTTTGCGCCAGGTGCCCGGCCTCAAGCAGGGTGGCGGAGCGGCCCTGGTGGTTTGTTCCTTTTGCTTCGCCACCAGGACCGCAGCCCAGCAATAGGCGTTGAACATGGGGACCAGGTTGGGCTCGTCCATGCTCAACAAGGTTACCGTGGTCAAGCGGTCCACCGAGCCGCGCATGAACTGAGCCAAGGCGGCAGCCTGGGTCAGTCGTGGAGCCAGGGCCTCCAGACCGGCGGGGCAGTAGAATCGGGTGTGGCGGCTGCCATAGAGTCCCCCCAGGGAGCCGTCAGGGTGGATGCACAGGGACAGGAAATCCACTGCGCCGGCCAAGGCCCGGTACAGGGCCGGCTCTGGGACCAGGCGGTAGAGGTCGGCCAGATAGTAGAGAGTAAAGGTGAGATAGCCGGGGTCAGCGCCTTGGTACTCTGGGAACCAACCCTCGGGAGACTGATGAGAGAGCAGTCGCTCCAGAAACATGCGACCGCGCTCGGCGCCTGGTTNCTTGGCCAAGTGGCTCCACTTGAACAAGGCCGCGGCTGCCGTGGCCAAGTGGTTGGAGATAAAGCCATGGTACTCGTCGGCCTGATGCAGGAAGCGGATGAGGGGCCGAACCGTGGCCAGGTACTCCGCCCGCCGCGCGGGGTCCAATTTGTCTTCCAGGAGCTCCACGGCGCTGAGGAGGTCGAAAGCCACCAGAGCAGTGACACAAAAAGAGGACTCGTAGGGGAACGCCTCCTCCAGGCTGCCGTCCCTACGGCATAGGCGCCGGGTGGCTGCGAACATGGCCGCGATACGGCTCGCCACGGACTGTGGTTCCAGCCAGGGGGGAAGCAGGCCGTGGACCAACAACCGCGCCAACCCGTGGGCAGCACCCTGAAAGGTGCCATTGGCGAAGTCGCTCAACTTCCAGCCCCAGAAGAGACGGTCTCCCAGACCCTGGGATGGCCTGAGGGGATCGGTGTCGAACAAGGCCAGTAGGCGCGGAAGGCTGATCCAGACCTGCCGCAGATAAGGGTTGCTTCCCCTGTTTTCCTGGAGATCCAGCAAGATAGGGTTTGGTTGCGCCCGGCCATGGTTCGCCGATACTTCCGGCGGCCTGTTCCCCACCCGGCTCTCCTCCCTTGTCCACCAGGACAAAACCGGATTTACTCTATATTTTACAATGGCTTAACTTGGCCCATCGCCATAGATAAGTCAAGTCGCTTTTCCATTGACCCGCCATCTGGTCGGGTGTTTATTTCCAGTGTACGCCCTCTGGAGGACAGGCTTCCGCACAAGAGCGCGGTTCTGATGATACTCCCAGGCCAGGGCGTTTGAGGTGTGATAAGGTCATACATGAGGCTCATCCGGCAAATGACGTGGTGACAGGCACCTTGGGATTACGGCCCAGGCCGTCGGTACAGGGGATGGGATGATATTTCGTCGTCTCTGCGAGGAAAATGACATGAGAAGGGATGCGAGACGGATTCAGGGCCTCGGTATCTCGGTCGTGGTCCAAATGAGAAACCATGTCATTTTCCTGGCAAAGACGAGCACACGATCTTCTTCATCCCGGGCCGGTGTCTGCCGGATGAGCCATACCTAAAGCCAAGGCCTCCACTGGACTGG
Organism: Desulfarculaceae bacterium JdFR-95; assembly: GCA_002011835.1. Taxonomy (GTDB): domain Bacteria; phylum Desulfobacterota; class Desulfarculia; order Desulfarculales; family Desulfarculaceae; genus Desulfocarbo. Next base: position 5,732 of record MTPE01000068.1, read on the forward strand.
GTTATGAACCGAAAGAGCGTTTCAACGTCCGCCCGGGCCGGTTGGGAGGGGGGGCGCCCGTCCCAGAGCCGCCGGGTCTGCCTCATACAGCCCCTCAATCCCGAGAATGAAGGGGTTAAGGTGGATCAGTACAACCGGGACTACCTGGTGGGTGGGCGGAGCCCCTTGGGTTTGGCNTACTTGGCCGCCGTGCTGCGGCAGGAGGGACATGAGGTCCTCATCATTGATCGCGCCCCCGCCCATTTCCGGGCTGGTTTCCAGCGTGAGCCAGTGGATCGCCTCACCCGTCGGGCCCTGTTGGACTTCGACCCCGACATCATAGGCATATCCACCCTCACCGGCATATTCTCCGATGCCTGCCATGTGGCACGCCTGGTGCGTAGTCTGCCCGGGTTTGGGGATCGTCCCCTGGTGATGGGCGGGTTCCACGCCACGGTGGAGGCGGAGTCGGTTTTGGAGGAATGCCCCGAAGCAGACATGGTGATCGCCGGCGAGGCGGAATACTCCTTCCGTGACTTCGTCAACGGCGTGCCCCCGGAACAGGTTCCGGGGGCCACCCTGCGCCTGCAGCATGGCCCCGAGCGCTTCCTGCACGTTCCCCGCCAGCCGCTCCCCCATTCTCTGGATGAGCTGCCTTTCCCGGCCCGCGACCTCCTGGACATGGACTTCTACATCTCCTCCAATTCCTCGGCCGTGCCCGGTCTGCACACGGAACCGGCCACCTTTATCAGCTCCCGGGGGTGTATGGGGCGTTGCTTTTTCTGCGGGGCCAGCCGAATGTCTCCCCGGGTCAGGTCACATTCTGCCGAATACGTGATCCGGGAGATCGAGCATGTGATCGGGGCCTATCCCGTCAGTTGTATCGTCTTCGCCGACCAGATGTTTCTCACCAACAAGAGGCGGGTGCGCCGCTTCTGCGAGATGATGATCGCGCGGGGCCTGAGCCGAGAGGTGGTTTGGACCGCCAATGCCCGTGCGGACGTGGTGGATCGCGAGACCCTGGCCTTGATGAAGGAGGCCGGATGCGTGTGGTTGTGTTTCGGCTTCGAGAGCGGCTCCCAGCGGATGCTCGACCTCTGCAACAAACGCACCACCGTGGCCCAGAACATAGCTGCGGCACAGATGGCCAAAGAGAATGGGATACTGGTCAGCGCCAGCATGATCGCGGGGATGCCGGGGGAGACCGAAGAAGACTTCGCCGCCTCCATGGATTTCCTGGAGCAGATCCAGCCCGACAACGCCGGTTTCAACCTGTTCACCCCTCTACCGGGCTGCGAGTTCTATTACCGGCTGATCCAGGAAGGCAAGCTGGACCGGCGCCGTATGAACTGGCGCGAGGTGGGNATGCTCAATGTGGGCAAGAGCCGCAGCTTCTGCCAGATCCCTCTGGAGCGTCTCCACCATCTCATCCAGGAAGCCAACCNGAAGATATCCCGGCGTACCAACCAGTTGTATTATCAATACAATTTTCTCAAGAACCAGACCCAGGCTGTCATCCGCCTCCGCTACAATGGCCAGGAGCCCGACCTGGCCGCCGAACCCTGCTACCGCCACTTCCGTGCTGCCCGCCGCGCGGTGGGCCGGGGAGAGTACCAGCAAGCGGTGGAACTCTTTCATCAAGCGTTGGCTTCTCGTCCTTGTCTACTCAACTGTCCCTGCCCCACGGGCTGCCCTTTCTATTTCCAGCTCCAGGCCGAGCTGTGTCAGGTCCTTTGGGGGCTGGGCCGCTACCAGGAGGTGGGGGAGGTCTGCCGCGAGGTCCTGTCGGTGCGCAGACCGGTGGAGGGCTGTGGACGCGCCTTTTTCCTTCGGTTTCTGGCCTTGGCTTGCTACTGCCTNGGGCGGGGCGAGGAAGCAGACGAGGCANTGACCCGTTATCGAGAGCTTTGTCAGGCAGGGAAAGAGACAGCTCCCGCCTTCGTCCTGGAAGGTGCCGATGAGNAACCGNTGCCTCCGGCGGGCGGCGAGGAGCCACCGATCACCTGGGAGTCTTGGGAACTGACCCCCGAGGCGGGCCCCCTTTCCCGCCAATACGAGCGGGTACTGCACTTGTGCTGTAGCCCGGGGCAGTATGACTATTTGGCCCAGAGTCCGCCCCTGGATCTGGCTGCGGGCGTGTATCGGCTCACCTATCAGGTGGCCTTGGAGCAGGGCGGCCTCACGGTAGGAGTGCTCCACCCGCGGCGGGGCTGGCTGGTTACCTGTAACCACGCCGAGAGCGGTGAAGGGCATCTGCTCCTGGAGCTGACTTGGGGAAGCAGGGGCCTGCGGGTAGTGGTGGCCGCTTGCACCACCGGCCAGGGCCAGCCTGTGGAGGGCAAAGTGGAGGGCCTGCACCTGAGCCGGGTGAGCAAGGGGGGGGCAACGCGGTGGCGGCTGCTGACCCGAGAGGCGGGCCGGAGACTGCGTAACTGGGAGCGGGAGAAGCTGCTCCCCCGCCGCGCCCTGCTCCGGGTGGAGGCGGAGCGGTGGCGGGGGCGTATGACCAACCGCAGAGCCCGTTCCCAGGGAGCCANGCTTCGTTATCGGGTGGTGGACGTGGCCCCGGCCGGATACGCTATCCGCGGTATCGNCTTGCTGGAGGGCGAAACCGGCCGGGGGCTGGTGACCGCCGATGTGGGAGACGACACCCTGTCTTTCTTCCCCCTGCAGGGCGACGGGCGCCTGGGGGAGCGCCGGGTGTTGCGTCTGCCCTACCGCATCACACCCATACACCTGGCGGTGCTCCCCGATTCCCGGAAGGGGGACCGCCTCTTGGTGTGTTTGTTCAACTTCGGGGGAGGTCAACGCATCCCGCGTAGTTATCTGGTGGAGGTACCGGAGCTCGCCTCCTTGCTCAAGGCCGAGGCGGTGGAGGAGGTGGAGAGGGAGCTTCATGTCCTGCTCCAGCGGGATGGCATTTGCGGTTTCCGGGGGGTTGCCGCCTGGCGGAGCGAGGCGGGGGACTATCTCATCGCCTCGGTGGATCGGGACCGCAGCCGATTCCATCTCTTGCAGGGCCGGCTGGAGGGGGCGTTGCTCTCCCCCCAGGAGAGGCGTCTGGAGCTGGGTCAGGGGCGCGAGCCCATTGGCCTGGTTCTGCACCGCCTCGGCCCGGGGGCGGAGGGGGCGGTCTGCTACCTTGGCCTGCGCGGCCAGCCAGAGGTGTTGGCCGTCAAGTGCGCGTGGGAGGCCGCACCTCACCTGGCGCAGGTTTATCCCCTGCCCCATCCCAGCCGCTCCTCCCTGGCCGTGGTGGAGCCTCCTGCCGGGGGCGGGGGACACCGCTTGGCCCTGGCCCATTGGGGCGGAGACCCCCGCGAGCTGAATTCGGTGGAGCGGGGCGAGCTCCTGCTCGTGGACCTGGACCGGCAGGGAGCGCTGGGAGGCCTGGCCGTGTCACCCGCAGGGGTGCATCCCACGGATGTGGTGGCGGGCGACTTCGACGGGGACGGCGAGGTAGAGGTGGCAGTGCTCAACTATGGCAGCGGCTTGGGGCCCCGGGACCGGCGGCACCCGGGAGGAGTGGAGATATACAAGGATCAGGGGGGGGTTTATCGCCGGGTGGCGCGGCTTGCTCTGCCCAATCCCCGCATCGGGGCCGCGGTGGACGTTGACCGAGACGGGGTGGTAGAACTGGTGGTGAGTCTGTTCTTCGAGCGGCGGCTGGTGGTTATCAAAGCTGTGTGAGAAGCGGGGTGAAGGTATATCTGGCGGAACGTAGCGAGTGTTCCTGGTGGGACCAGTTCGTGGCTTCGCGCCCGGAGAGCCTGTATTCCGAGCGGCTGGCCTGGCGGGACGTGTTGGTGGAGAGCCTGGCTCTCAGCGATAGGCTCCTGGTGGCCGAAAACGGCGGCGAGGTGGTGGGGGTGCTGGCTCTGTTCCTCAACCGGAGCCGGCTGGGCTTGGGAGCCCGGCATGCCATCAGCGGTCCGCTTTCCTCCAGCGGAGGGGGGTTGGTGGCAGCCACCCCCCAGGCCGAGGAGGCGCTGCTCTCCCTGGCTGGCGAATTGGCCCGGCAGGAGGGGTGGCGCTATGTGCTTTTGCGCCTGACACGGCCTTTGCGGGCGGGAGAGTGGTGGCTGCGCGAGGGATATGTGACTTTCAGCCTGGATCTGTCGCAAGGCGAGGAGCACGTGTGGCGGCGGATATTTCGGGACAAGACCCGCAACCAGGTCCGTAAGGCCCGCAAGTATGGGTTTCGCGTGGAACAGGGCCACCACCTGTTGCCTCGCTTCTGGGAGGTCCTGCACGAGGGGATGCGTGAATTGGGCTCTCCTTGTCCCCCGCGGTCCATCTTCCGGTGCGCGGTGGAGCACTTCGGCCCCCAAGTGGAGTTTCTGGTGCTCTTCGACGGAGACCTCCCGGTGGCCGGGACGGTGCTGTTCTTCCACCGGCGTACGGTCGCCAATCCTTGGGCCGTGAGCCTGCGGCGCTACCGTCCCCAGTGCGCCAACACCCTCTTGTATCATGAGATCGTAAAGTTGGGCTGTCGCCGCGGCATGGAGAGGTTCGACCTGGGGCGCAGCCTGCGCGGCAGTGGTACCTACCACTTCAAGCGGCGTCTGGGGGCGCAGGAACAGCCGCTCTACTACTATTACTGGGCACGCAAAGAGCAGGACCTGCCGCCGGCTCCCCAAGAGAGCGCCCCACCCGCCTGGTTCCCCCGACTTTACTCCCGGCTTCCCCGTACGCTCACTCGGCGTCTGGGTGCCCTGCTCATCAAGGAGCTGGTCTGAATGCAGCGGTGGGCTTTGCCACCCCTGTCTCTGCTTTGGCGGGAGGGGGTGGGGAGACATATGCTATTAGTGGATTCTTCCTTCCTTTTCCTGTGTAAGCTGGTCTTCAAGGTCTTTCTCCTGGCCTTCATCCTCATCGTGGCCCGTTGCTTGGATCAGGGGGATTTTGGTGACTTCCAGTTTGTATCGGCCATTGTCAACCTGTGTAGCCAGCCCACTCTCCTTTTCACCATCATAGTGGCGCGGGTTGGGTGCAGCTTCCCCACCGAGACCCAGGGGGGTAACCTTCGCTGGTATTTTCAACGGCGGCGGCGGGTATTGTGGGGTGGGGCGGTGGCTGTGTGGTTCCTGTTTTTTGTCCTGGGGGTATGGCTGGCCCCGTTGGCCAAGATTGAAGCACAGAGCGTTTTCTTCTTGGCGGGAAGCATGGTGGTGGCCGCCGCTTTGTTCAACTACTATTTGGGGTTCCTGCAGAGTCTGGAAAGATTTGTGGCCATCGGATTGCTCTTCGTATTGCTCGGGATCGCCAATCTGCTTTTGGGTTTAGGGATACCGCTTTTGGGTCTGGGATTACAAGGGGCATTGGGTGTCCAGGCCCTGGCCACCGTGGTGGGATTGGCAGCTTGTTGGCGGGTGGTGGATCGGATTCTGCCTCGCCAGCCGATATCACCCCGCACCCGCCAA
>MTPE01000069.1 GCA_002011835.1 Desulfarculaceae bacterium JdFR-95
GGGCGTACAGGCAGCGCGGGGCTTGGAGACAGTGGGCGCAGCTCTGTCGAACCAGGCTGCAGACCACGTGCCGCAGGCTGCGGCCGAACACCCCCCGCAAGGCCGAGCCCTTGTAAGGAGGCAGGTAGCCGGGGCTGGTACAGCAGCAGGTGAAGGTGTAGCGGGCGAAGGGCAGGGCCGGGGCGGTCCGATCCCCGTGTTCCAACGAGGGGCCGCCCTGCGGGCGGGCGGAGGCGGTATTGTTCCCTTGCCTCCCCCCTCCAGGCCTTCCCTCCGTTGACCCCTGAGCAACAGCCTGTTCGGGCGTGCCCCCCGCGGTGGCAGGTGGGGTCCTATCCATGCGCGCCCCCCATTTCCGCGTGTCAGGACCAGCCTAATTATTCAATCCCGCAGGCTGCGGCGTCAAGCGCGGGGAAGAGGGTTGTCAGGGAGTACGGCTCTTGCTACACTCCCGGCGTCGTTTTCGGGGATGGAGTCCCCCGTACAACCGCCCATGAGGGCTGATGACTCCTGCTTGCGCCGGTGGGTCCGGCTCGGCGGGGAGTCGTGGCTTGGTTGAGGATACAGCCCGCGTTGGAGGCGGGTTTCGTTTTTGCTGCGGGAAAGGATGGCCCTCGTGCTGCAGAGGTTGGTGTGGTTGGCCCTGGCGGGGGCGGTGGGCACTTTGGCGCGCTATGGTCTGGCGGGGTTGGTTCATCGTCTCAACGGCGTCTCTTTTCCCTGGGGTACGGTGGTGGTGAACATCTCGGGGTGTTTCCTGGCCGGGCTGTTGTGGACCCTGTTCGAGAACCGCTGGCCGGTGGCGGGCGAGACGCGTACCCTGGTCATGGTGGGTTTCATGGGGGCCTTCACCACCTTCTCCTCGTTCATTCTGGAGACGGGGGAGTTGGTGCGTGCGGCGGAGTGGATACAGGCCGCGGCCAACCTGGTCTTGCAGAACGGGGTGGGGTTCGTGGCCCTGTTCCTGGGCATGGCCTTGGGACGCATGGTTTGAGGGAGGGTAGAGCCGTGAAGTTGCCCGCAGAGGCGTCGTTGTTGCGCATATTCATCGGCGAGAGCGACAAGGTGGGGGGGCGGCCGCTCTATGAGGTGATCGTGGAGGAGGCCCGGCGCCAGGGTCTGGCCGGTGCCACGGCGATACGGGGGTTTTTGGGCTTCGGAGCCAACAGCCGCATCCACACGGCCAAGGTGTTGCGGCTCTCAGAAGACCTGCCCGTGGTGGTGGAGATCGTGGACGCGGCGGAGAAGATCGAGGCCTTTCTGCCCCGCCTGGACGGTATGATCGAGGAGGGGCTGGTGACCCTGGAGAAGGTGCGGGTCATCGCCTACCGCCACAATCATCGCGGCTAGCGCGGTCTGCGGCGCCGTGGGCCGGGCGGGGGGGAGGCAGGGCCGGGGCGTGGTACGGTATGGATGGCGCGGCGGGATGCAGGCTCGGAGGGGAGGTCGGGGAGCGGCGCGGAGGGGCGTCTCGGGATGCCGTCTGGGAAGATCGGCCCTGGGATGCGGACTCTGGGTGCAGGCTCGGAGGGGAGGCCGGGGGCTACAGCTCGATGACCATGCCCTCCTGGGCTGCGTCCACCACCACCTCGCGGCCGGCGGCGCGGCGCGCCTCGGCCAGAAGCAGGTCCATCTCCTGGTCGGTGCGGGCGGGGTCGTGGTGGAACAGCACCAGGCGGGGCACCTCGGCCCGCCGGGCCAGCTCCAGAGCCTGGCCCCAGTCCGAGTGCCCCCAGCCGCGGCGGCCAGCGCTCTCCTGGGGAAGGTACTGCGTGTCGTGGATCAGCACCTGGGCGCCGCGGCAGAAACGCACATAGTCCTGGAAGGAGCGGGGGGAGTCGGCCCCCAGCTCGTTGTCGGTGATGAACACCAGGGCGGTGTCTCCTTCCTGGAAGCGGAAGCCCACGCCGCCCTGGGGGTGGTTGAGAGGCACGGTGCTCACCTCGGTCTGCCCCAGGCGGAAACGGGGCGCCTCCAGGCCCGCCGCCGCCTCCACCCGGCCGGGCAGGTCGTCCCACATCACGGGAAAGTGGCCGTCGCTGCGCCGCGAGTCGAAGATGTTGCGCAGGCCCTTGAGGGCCAGGGGCCAGCCCGCCACCTGGATGCGCCAGCCCGGCTTGAAGGCCGGCTCGAAGAACAGGAAACCCAGGATGTGGTCCCAGTGCAGGTGGGTGACCAGAAGGAACAGCTCACCTTCCGGCGCGGCACGACATAGAGCGCGCCCCAAGGGGCGGATTCCGCTGCCTGCGTCCACGATCACCTTCTGGCCCTCGGCCAATTCCAGCTCCAGACAGGTGGTGTTGCCTCCATAGCGCACCGTATCTGGACCAGGGACCGGGATGGAACCCCGCGTGCCCCAAAACGTAAGCTTCATGATGCCTTCTTCCCTCCGGCCCCGGTTGGCAGAGCAGGCTGCATATTATACCTTAAATATCTGCAGGGGTGAGCCCCATCCGGCCGACTCCAGGAGCAGAGGGGAGAGATATGGCCGAAAGCTTGCGCCCAGAGGAAGTGGCCCGCCTGACTATCGCGGCCGATACCCGGCTGTTGCCCCAGGCCATGAGTCTGGTGCGCGGCCTGGCCCAGGAGATGGGCTTGGACCAAGCCCGCGCCCGGCAACTGGAGCAGGCCGTGGACGAGGCCGCCACCAACGTGATCCAGCATGCCTTCGCCCCCGGCGAGCGCGGCAGCTATACCCTCAGTCTGCTGTTGCGGCCAGGCCAGGTGGTGGTGGCCATCGAGGACCAGGGCATGCCCTTCGACCTGGAGAGCTTCCGCCGCGGCGACCACACCGGCCTGGGCTTCGTGTTGCTCAAGACCTTCGCCGACGAGCTGCACCTCTATAACCGCGGGCCCCAGGGCAAGCGCCTGGAGATCGTCAAGTACCTGCCCCCCGAGGCCGCCGGCGAGATGTACCAGCCCGAAGACGAGCAGGCGTCGGAGGAGGAGGAACAGACCCCCGAGGTGTTCGAGGTGCGCCTGCTGGAACCCCATGAGACCGTGGCCCTGGCCCGCTGCGTGTACCGCGCCTGGCGCTACCACTACCCCGAAGACCTGCTCTACTTCCCCGACCAGACCCGCCGGCACATCGAGGAGGGACGCCTGATCTCGGCCGCGGCCTTCAACCTGGCCGAGGAGGTGGTGGCCCACCAAGCCCTGATGCCCTCGCCCCGCCGGGCGCCGGTGGCCGAGGTGGGCCTGGCGGTGCTGGACCCACGCTACCGCGGCCAGGGGCTGTTGACCCGGCTGCTGGAGCTTTTGGTGGAGCACGCCGCCGGCCGGGGCTTGGAGGGCCTGTTCTATCAGGCCCCCGCCCACCGCCAAGAGGAACAACAGGGACTGGTGGAGGCCGGCTTCCACGAGACCGCCCTGCTGTTGGGCGGCCTGCCCCCGGCCAAGGACGCCTCCGGCGAGGGGCCGTCTCCCCGCCTGAGTGCGGTGGTCTTCCACCGCCGCCTGCACGAGGACCAGACCCGCGACATCTACGTGCCCTTCCATCACCAGGGCATGGTGCGCCGCATCCTGCAGGAGGTGGGCCTGGAGCGCAATCTGGTGCCGCCGGGCAGCCAGAAGCAAGAGCTGGAGAAGGTCAGCCTGCTGGACGTGGAGATGCACGGCGCCCAGGGCCGGGCCCTGATCACGGTCAGCCGCTACGGCCGCGACCTGGAGGACCAGGTGCGGGCCCAGCTCAAGGACCTGTGCCTGCGGGACATGGCCTGCATCCACCTGGACCTGCCCCTGGACCATCCCGCGGCCCAGGAGACCTGCGCCAGTCTGGAGATGGCCGGTTTCTTCTTCGCCGGCCTCTTGCCCCGGCGGGGGGGCGAAAGCGACGTGTTGCGCCTGCAGTACCTCAACCACGTGCGCCTGGAGCTGGAGGACCTGCAGCCGGTCTCGCCCCTGGGGGAGGCCCTGGTGGACTACGTGGCCTCGCAGTACCTGCGGGTGGAGTGAGCCCCCGGCCCCGCGCGGGGCCGAAGGACGGGAAGGGCCTCAGGGNCCGGCCACCAGCACCACCCGCCGGGACGGGTCCAACACCGCCCGCGCCGCGGCCTGCACCTGGGCAGGGCTCACGCCCTCCAGCACCCGGGCCCGCTGCAGGTAGTAGTCGTAGCCCAGGCCCAACAGCTCGTCCGCGGCCATGGTGGCGGCCAGGTGGCCGTACTCCTGGCGGGCGATGGCCAGGTTGCCCACGCGGTAGGACTTGGCCCGGGCCAGCTCCTGCGGGCGGGGCGGTTCCCGGCGCACCGCGNCCAGGTGTTCCTCCAGGCCGGCCAGGGCCTCCTNCTCCTTGCCCGGTCCCACGCCCATGTAGACCCCGAAGCCGCCGCCGTGTACCGTGGTGGAGAAGAAGGGCTGCACCGCGTAGGCCAGGGAGCGGCGGTCACGCAGGTCGCGGAACAGGCGTCCCCCCATGCCGCCCAGCACCGCCTCCAGCAGGTTGAGCGCCGGACGCCGGGGGTCGCGGGCGGGCGGGGCCACGAAACCCACGATCAGTTGCGTCTGGCGGGTACCTGGCTCCTTGAGCACCTGCCGTCGCGGCTGCCGGGGAGGCTGCACCACCGGCACCGCGGGCACCTGCACCGCACCCTTGGCCTGGGCCCACAGGCGTTCCACCTCNCNNNGCACCGCNGCGGGGTCCACGTCGCCCACCACGGTGAGCACCAGGCCCTTGGGCCCCCGGCGCCGGCGGTGCAGGGCCAGCAGGTCGTCCCGGCTCAGCCGCGGCAGGGCCTCCAGACTGCCCAACGGGTCGCGGGCATAGGGATGGTCGCCGTAGAGCAAGCGGCGGAAGGCCTTGAAGGCCCGCGCCACCGGCGAGCCGGCCTGGGCCCGCAGGGCGGCGGCCATCTCGGCCTTGGCCCGCTCCACCTGCTGAGGGGCGAAGCGGGGGCTCTGCCACACCTCGGCCATCAGCTCCAGGCCCCGGCGCCAGTCGCGGGCCAGGAACTCGCCGCTGAGGCCGCAGGTGGCCTTGCCCGAGAACCCCGTGAGCTCGCCGGCCATGTCCTCCAGGATGCGTACCAGCTCGCCGTAGGAGTGCCTGGCCGTGCCCCGGGTGAGGCTGCGGGCCCACAGCTCGCTCAGGCCGGGCTTGTCCGCGGGCTCTCCCTCCAGGCCCCCGCGCGCGGCCAGCACCATCGACACCAGGGGCACCGCACTGCGGCGCAGGGTGATCAGGGTGAGCCCGTTGGCCAGCACCCGGCGGGTGGGCCGGGCGGGGGCGGCCTGGGGCGGAGGGGGGAGTTCGTGCTCCAGCTTGCGGGCCGCCTCCTGCAGCGCTTCCAGGCGGGGGGCGGGGGCGTCCTTGGGGATCTGCACCACCACCGCCAGGGTCTGTGGCCGCAACTGCCCCCGGGCCACCGCCGTCACCCGGCGGGGGTTCATCTGGCGGAAGCGGGCCAGGTAGGCGTACATCTGTTCATAGCCGCCGTAGAACATCTGGAAGCTGCCCAGGGTCTGGGCCTGGTCGCTCATGGTCTGGCGGTCGCGCACAAAGGAGGCGGCCAGGTTCATCCGCGCCCGTTGCATCTCCTCGTCCTGGGGCGGGCGGCGGGCCAGGGAGAGGCTTTGGTCCAGGAGCGCGGGCCAGGCCCGCTCCAGCTTGTGCGGGTCCAGGGCGGCCCGCACCTGGAACATGCCCATGCCGCGGGGGGTGTAGGAGGAGGCGGAGACCGCATCCACCAGGCCGCGCTTCTCCTTGAGCTCTTGATACAGGCGGCTGGCCTCGCCCTGGCCCAGCACCGCCGCGGCCATGTCCAGGGCATAGGTGCGGGGGTCGGGCAGGCCGGGGATGCGCCAGGTGAGGGCGATGCGCGCCTGCTTCACCTCCTCGCGCAGCACCACCAGGCGCGGGCCCTGGGGCAGCTTCACCGGAGGCAGGCGCCAAGCGGGCGGGCGGTGGGTGGGCAGGTGGCGGAAGGCACGGGCGATGCGCTTGAGCATCTCGCCGGCGGAGAAGTCTCCCACCCCCACCACCAGCATGTTGGGCGCGGTGTACCAGCGGCCGCGGTAGTGCAGGATGTGGTCGCGGGTGATGGCCCGCACGCTCTGGATGCTTCCGATCACGGGCCGGCCGTAGGGGTGGTCGGGGCCGAAGGTGGCGCGCATCACCGCGCGGGCGAAGCGGCGGGCGGGGTCGTTCAAGTTCATGCGGATCTCTTCGATCACCACCTCCTTCTCCCGGGCCAGCTCCTTGGGGGGGAAGGAGGCGCTCACCACCGCCTCGGCCAGCATCTCCAGGCCCAGGGCGGCGTGGCGGCTGGGGATGCTCAGGTAGTAGTTGGTGTGGTCCAGGGTGGTGTAGGCGTTGATTTCCCCGCCAAGGGCNTCGATGCGCTGGGCCATGTCGCCGCGGGGGAAGCGGGGCGAGCCCTTGAAGATCATGTGCTCNATGAGGTGGGTGATGCCGTACTCGCCGGGGCGCTCCATGGCGCTGCCCGCGCCCACCCAGACCTGGAAGGCGGCCACCGGGGCCTCGTGGTTCTCCTCCAGCACCACGGTCAGCCCCGAGGGCAGCACTTTGCGTACCGGCACCGCCCCGGCGGGCAGGGCGGGCAACCACACCAAGCACAGGGCCAACAGCCAGGCTTGGAGTCGGAGACGCATGGACGACACCTTTCTATAGGGGAGCGCGGTGGAGGTGGTTCATTCCTTGCCTCGACCGGCGGCGCGGGAGGCGGGCGCGGCCAGGGTACGGGGCTCGTCTTCACCCAGGCGGAAGATGCGTCGCACCAGGGCCAGGTGGCTGCGCTTGGTCTCGGGGCTCTTGTCGTGGGCGCTGGCCTTGAGGAACATGATGGGGTCGTGCAAGAGCTTCTTGACCAGGGCGCGGGTGAGGTTGTCCAGGGCGGTCTGTTGCTCCGGGCTCAGGGGACCCAGTTGGCGCAAGGTACGGGCCAGCTCGGCGCGGCGGATGTCCTCGGCCTTGTGCACCAGGGCGCTGATGGTGGGCACCACCTCCAGGGAGCGCAGCCACTGCTCGAACTTGACCACCTCCTCGGCCACGATGCCTTCGGCTTGGCGTGCGGCCTGCCGGCGGGCGGCGCGGTTGGCCTCCACCACCTGGGCCAGGTCGTCGATGTCGTAGAGGAAGCAGCCGTCGATCTGGCCCACCGCAGGGTCCACGTCGCGGGGCACGGCGATGTCGATGAAGAACACCGGCCGGCCCCGGCGGGCGCGCAGGGCCGGGCGCACCGTCTCCGGGCCCAGGATGGGCCGGGGGGAGCCGGTGCTGGTGATGACGATGTCGGCCCGGGGCAGAAGCTCGGCCAGGTCCTCCAGGGGGTGGGCCTCGCCCCGGCCGCGGCCCAGGCCGCGGGCCAGCTCCAGGGCCCGCTCCAGGGTGCGGTTGGCTACCAACAGCCGGCTCACGCCGTGGCCCAGCAGGTGCTCGGCGGCCAGCTCGGCCATCTCGCCCGCGCCCACCAGCAGGGCGGTGAGTCCGCTCAGGTCGTCGAAGATCTTGCGCGCCAGCTCCACCGCGGCATAGGAGATGGACACCGCGGCCCCGCCGATGTCGGTCTCGCTGCGCACCCGCTTGGCCACCTGGAAGGTCTTGTGCAGGAGGCGGTTGAGCACGGTGTGGGTGGCGCCGGCCTCGGCCGCGGCACGGAAGGCCTGCTTGATCTGGCCCAGGATCTGGGGCTCGCCCACCACCAGGGAGTCCAGGCTGGAGGCCACCCGGAACAGGTGGCGCACGGCCTCGCGGTCCTGGTGGTGGTAGAGGCAGGGCTCCACCTGCTCCGGGGCCAGGCCCCGGCCGGTGCAGAGCCAGCGGGAGATCTCCTCCGCACAGCGCTGGGGGTCGCCCTCGCAGGCGGCCAGCACCTCCACCCGGTTGCAGGTGGAGACCAGCATGGCCTCGCGCACGCCCTCCAGGGCCATGATCCGGCGCAGGGCCGCGGGCAGCTCCTCCGGCGGCGGGGCCAGGCACTCGCGCACCTCCACCGGCGCGGTCTTGTGGTTGAGCCCGATCAGGAGCAGGTTCACGGCAACGGCCCCCGTATCTGGTCTATGGTACCAAAGGCGTGGTAGCCGGGCACCAGCAGCCCCACCCCCAGGTAGGTGAACACCAGCACGGCGAAGGCCACCGCGCCCAGCCAGGCCCCCCGCCGCCCGCGCCAGCCCTGCACCAGGCGGGTGTGGATCAGGGCGGCGTAGAGCAGCCAGGTGACCAGGGCCCAGACCTCCTTGGGGTCCCAGCGCCAGTAGGAGCCCAGGGTGGCCTGGGCATAGGCGGCGCCGATCACCAGCCCCAGGGTCATCAGCACGAAGCCGGCCACCAGGGCCTGGTGGCTCAGGGCCTCCAGGCGGTTCAAGGGGGGCAGGCGGCGGAAGGCCGCGCCCAGCTTCTTGCCCCGGATCTGGCGGTCTTGTACCAGGTAGAGCACCCCGCCCAGGAAGTTGAGGGCCAGCAGGGCATAGCCCAGCATGATGGCGATCACGTGCACCGCCACCCACAGGCTGCGCACCAGGGGAGAGGGCGGGGCCGCGGCCGGAGGCAGCACCGCCGCGGCCAGCATGAGCAGGGCGCACAAGGGGGCGGTGACCGCGCCCAGGATCATCACCCGCACCCGCAAGTTCACCGCCAGCGATACCCCCATCAAGGCCCAGGCCAGCAGGTCCAGGGACTGGCGCAGGGTGGCCGCCGGCAGCACCCCGCGCTCGGCCCAGGCCGTGCCCAAGGCCAGGGTGTGCAACAGGAAACCCGCCCCCAACACCGTGGCCCCCACCCGGTGCAGGGCCCGGCGCTGGCTGAGCACGAAGGCCAGGTATATCCCCGTGCCCGTCAGATAGCAGGCCAGAGCCGCCCAGTGCAGGGCCACGCTCATGGGCGCCCCTCCCGCGGAGCCAGGTCCTCCGCACTCCAGCCCAACGCGGCCAACGACCATCCACGCCCCAACACCCGCGCCAGCACTGCGTCCACCCCGGCCGCGTCACCGTCGGCCACTTGCTCCAGCAGCTCCGAGTCGGCCAGGGCGTGGAAGCGCTCGCGGCGGGCGCCGGGGTCGTCCACCTCCGTCAGCAGGCGCCGGCGCAGCTCCCGCAGGAGGCGCAGGTAGGGCTCCCAGGCCGGGCCGAACTCCTCTTCCAGGCGCCGGCGCAGGCGCCGGGCCACCGCGGGCGAGGCCCCTCCGGTGCTCACCGCCAGGGCCAGCTCCCCCCGCCGCACCACCGCAGGCACGATGAAGCTGCACAGCTCGGGCACGTCCACCACGTTGACGAACACGCCCCTGGCCTCGGCCTCCTGGGCCACGGCGCGGTTCACCTCCGGCTGGTCCGTGGCCGAGATGGCCAGCCAGACGCCCTCCAGGTCCTGGGGCTGGAAGCCGCGGGGGAGGTGCTCCACCTCCGGCCGCCGGGCCAGAGCTGCACACTCGTCCCCCAGGCGGGGGGCCACCAAGCGCACCCGCGCTCCGGCCGCCAGCAGGCTGTTCACCTTGCGCGCCGCCACCTGGCCGCCGCCCACCACCAGCACCAAGCGCCCGCGCAGGTCCAGAAAGGCCGGGTAGTAGGCCACGATTGGCGCCTCCCTTCGTGGGCTTACCCTAGGCTCATCCGGCAGAGGCCGGGTGGTGGTGGACAAGATCGTGCGCTCGTCTTTGTGAGGAAAATGACATGGTTTCTCACTTGGACCACGACCGGATACCGAGGCCCTGAATCCGTCGCGT
The DNA here is from genome assembly GCA_002011835.1 of Desulfarculaceae bacterium JdFR-95. Taxonomy (GTDB): domain Bacteria; phylum Desulfobacterota; class Desulfarculia; order Desulfarculales; family Desulfarculaceae; genus Desulfocarbo. The sequence goes on from MTPE01000069.1 coordinate 9,675, forward strand.
ATCCCTTCTCGTGTCATTCTCCTTGCCAAGACGGCGAAATATCATCCCATCCCCTGTACCGACGGCCTGGGCCGTAATCCCAAGGTGCCCGCCGCCGCGCCATTTGCCGGATGAGCCTACCTTATCACCCCGCCAGAGGGGCGGCAAGGCGAGGGCTAGGCGTGGCGGGCGGGNGAGGGGGGGGACTCCCCCCGCCACAGGAGCCACAGGGCCGGCAGCAGGAAGCCCAGGTCGCGCAGGGCGGCGCCGAAGCCGGCGGCGTGTCCCCCCTCCTGGCCAGGGAAGCAGCCGCAGTCGTAGCCCGCGCCGGTCAGCCCGGCATACACCAATACCGCCATGAACAACAACAACATCAACACCGCCCAGGCCGCGGCCGGCCGCACCCACACCCCGGCCAGGAGCAATAGCCCCACCACCAGCTCCAGCCAGGCCAACAGCACACTGGCCGGGTTGACCGCCCACAGGGGCAAGAGGTCGTAGGCCGCCACGGCCGAGGCAAAGGCGGCCGGGTTCCACACCTTGTCGTAGGAGGCGTAGAGGAACACCCCGGCCAGAAACAGCCGCGACCCCAGGGTGAGGAACCACAGGAGCCAGCTCATGGCCCTTGCCTCCGGGGGCGGCGCTGGCGCACCGGCAGGCCCGCGGCGCGGCATTGGTCCAGGCTGGCCTGCAGTACGAACACCCGCCTCAGCCCCTGGCGGCGCAGGAACTGGGCGATCTCGGCCGCGGGCCAGCGGCTGCGGTAGCGGCCGTAGACCACCACCGCCGGAGCCTGGCGCAGTTGGGGCTCCAACAGCGGCCAGAGCAGGTCGCGTTCCTGGGGGGAGAGGTTCACCGCCCCTCGCAGGTGCGCGGCCTTGTAGTGGCCCGGGTCGCGGGCGTCCACCATCAGCGCCCCCTGCCGCTGCAGGCGCACCGCCCCGGCCAACTCCAGCGGCCGCCACAAGGGCCGGGCCACGGCCTCCGGCAGCCAGCCCACACCCTGGGGCATGACCAGGTTGAACACCAGCCCGCCCGCGGCCGCGGCCAACAGGATCACGGCCATGGCCAGGGGCAGACGAGGTCGGCGGAGCAAAGTCATGGAATCGGCTCCCTGGGCGAAGGCATGATCAACAGAGGTAACCCCGGCACCTATAAGGTTCGTCCGGCAAATGGGGCACCTTGGGATTGCGGCCCCGGCCGTCATCACAGGAGGCTGGATGATATTTCGCCGTCTTTGCCAGGAAAGCGATATGGTTCTTCTCTCGGACTACAACCGACAATGCCGAGGCCATGAATCCGTCCGGCATCCTTTTTCATATCATTTTTCATATCATTTTCCTGGCAAAGACGAGCGCCCGATCTTGTTCATCCCGGGCCGGCCCGGGATGGTCCTGCAACCATCCCGGCGTCTGCCGGATGAGCCAACTATAACCCGGCTGCGGCCCGGCTACCAACCACCGGCTCACCCGGCCAG
>MTPE01000010.1 GCA_002011835.1 Desulfarculaceae bacterium JdFR-95
GGCCAGGCGGGCGGCGGCGCGGCGGCCGTGGCTGCCCGGCCAGAACACCCGCCCGCAGGCCGGGCAGCGGGTGAAGCGCTCGGCGGTGTGCAGCACGTAGTCGGGCACCAGGCCCGCCACCTCCTCGCGGGAGGCCGGCTCCACCGGCCGGTTGCAGTCCAGACAGCGGCTGAAGCGCCGCGCGGGAGAGGGCCTCAGCCCCAGCTCGGTGATGACCTGGCGCAGCTGGTCCTCCAGGCGGTCGGCCGCCACCCACACCACCCCCCGCCGGCCGCACAGGCGCCGCCGCCGCGTGAGCAAGACCCGTCCCGGCGGCACCACCGCGGGCGGGCGCTCCACCAAGGCCGCGTCGTAGCCCAACAGCCTCAGCCAGCGGGCCAGCCGGCCCAGATGACGCTCCACCAGGAATGCAGGCTCTCCCGGCATGGCCTCAAGGCAGCCTCTCCACCGGGACGCCGCCCGGCAGTTGGGGCTCGAACAGCACCCCGTCCAGGGGCTGGTTGATCACCACCGAGTCGGCCAACAGCGACACCTCCCGTTCCCGGCGGTCCTGCACCGAGATACGGTAGGGGAAGCGCAGGCCCTGGGGGGTGGGGGCGAAGTCGCCGAAGCGCACCCTGAGCGCCGCGGCCTGGCCCCACTGGCGTAGCCGGCCCCCCAGCACGGTGTAGTCCCGCAGGGCGAAGACGATCTCCTGGGCCAGGGTGCCGCCGGCGCCCAGCAGGTGCAAGGTGGCCTGACCGGGACCGGGGCCGGGGGTGAGGCGGGTACCCTCGGGCCGGGCCAGCAGGGGCACCGCCCCGGAGAGCAGGGCGTACACCTCGCGCAAGGACAGCCCCAGACCCAGGAAGCGGGCCAGGTTGCGCCGCGAGGCCCGGCCGGCATAGGCCCGGCCGGCCTGGTAGTCCACGGCGATGAGCCAGGCGCCGTTGCTGATCAGGCTCAGCACCGGCCGGCCGAAGGGGCCGCTCACCTCCACCCGCAGGCGGTCGGGGTACTGGCCCTGGATCAGGGCCTCGCCGGAGAACTCGCCCTGGGCGCCGCTGAGCGAGATCTCTCCCTGCAGGACCAGGCTGCGCACGGCCTGGCGGCGTTCCTCCAGGCGCTGGATGGCCTGCGCCGGCGAGGGCAGCTCGCCCACCTGGGGGGCGCCGGGAAGGGTGGCGCAGGCCCCCAGCAGCCAGGTGGTCAGGGCCAGGGAGAGCATGAGCGCGCCCAAGGTCGCAGGCCGCCGCGGCCTCACCGCTCACCGGCCTCCTGGGCGTGGCGGGCCGCCTCCAGTTTGCGCCGCACCGTCTGGGGATGGGGATGCTTGTGCTTCAGGGCCTTCTGGTAGGCCTCCACCGCCTCCTGGTAGTGTCCCAGCTTCACGGCCACGTCCCCCAGGTGCTCGAAGACCACCGGGTCTTCCTCTCCCGTGGCCACGGCCCGCTTGATGTAGGTGTAGGCGCGCTGGTAGTCGCCCCGGCGGAAGAACACCCAGCCCAGGCTGTCCAGGATGTAGCCGCTGTAGGGCTCCACCGCCAGGGCGCGGCGGATGAGGCGTTCGGCCTCGTCCAGCTCCTGGGGGGTGGGGGATGGCTTCTCGGCGATGGTGTAGCCCACGTAGTTGAGGGCGCGGGCGTGGCGGTCGTTGAGGGAGATGGCCTTGCGCATCAGGGCCAGCCCTTCGGCGCGGCGGCCCTGCTTGTCCAGCACCACGCCCAGGCGGAAGTACACCTCCGCGTTCTTGGGCTCCATCTCCGCGGCCCGCCGCAGGAGCTTCTCCGCCGCGGCGTAGTCCTTCTGGGCTTCGCGCAGGGCGGCCAGGGCGATGACCAGGTCCACCTCTTGGGGGTCGGCGGCCAGGCTCTTCTTCAGCAGGGCGATGGCCTGGTCACGCTTGCCCTGGCTGTCCAGGATCTCGGCCCGGTGCAGGACCGCGTCCACGTACAGCTCCTGGCCCGGGCCGATGGCGGCGAAGGCCCGCATGGCCGCCTCCAGCTTGCCCGCCTCCTGCAGGGCCACCCCCAGGTAGTAGCGGGCGCGATGGTTGTCGGGCTCCTTCTGCAGTACCCCGCGGAACTCGTCCGCGGCCAGGTCGTAGCGGCCTTGTTCGTAATAGACCAGGCCGATCTTGATGCGCACCTGGCTGTCGTCGGGCGACAGCCCCTTGACGATGGCGAACTCGTGCAGCGCGGCCTGGTAACGACCGCGACGCAGGTAGAGCCGGCCCAACAGGTCGTGGGCCCGGGCCGACTCCGGGTTGCGCCGCAGGATGTCCAGGTAGGTGCGCTCCGCCTCGTCCAGGCGGTTGGTGAGCTCGTAGAGCTTGGCCAGCTCGAAGCGGGCGGCCAGGAAGTGGGGCGAGACCTCGCTGGCGGCCTTGAGCTCCTTTTCGGCCTGCTGGTAGTGCTTGAGGCTCATGAGCACCTGGCCCAGGTAGTAGTGGGCCACGGCTAGGTCGGGACGCAGCTTCACCAGCTCGGCCAGCACTCGGGCCGCGGCGCGGGGCCGGTCGTCCTCCAGGTAGAGCGAGCCCAGAAACAGGCGGGCCTCCTGGTGCTTGGGGTCCAGCTCTATCACCCGCTGGTAGGCGGCGATGGCCTTTTCCAGCTCGCGCCGGGAGCTGTAGAGCCCGCCCAGCACCAGCCAGGCGTCCACCAGGCGCGGGTTGCGCCGCACCGCCTCCTCCGCCGCGGCCAGGGCGCGGGCGGGTTGGTTCTGGTGCAGGTAGAGCCGGGCCAGCTCCAGTTGCAGGAAGCCGCTTCTGGGGTCGCGCTGGGCGGCGCGGGCCAGGTAGCGCTGGGCGCCGCGGGTGTCTCCCCGGCGCAGGTGCAGCTCGCCCACCGCGAACAGGGCCAGGGCGTCGTCTCCCTGCACCTGGCGCGGGACCTTGGTTGGAGGGGCCGGCTCGGGCGTGGCGGCACAGCCCGCCAGGGCCAACACCGCCATCCCCACCAGGAGCCATCCTGTGAGGGAAAACCACCGCAATAGGGGCCTCCTCCTGCGCCGTCCCGGTCTAGAGCCCCTGGGCCAGGTCGGCGAACAGGCTCTGGAAGTTGGGTATCTCCTGCTCCATGTAGGCGCGCAGTTTGTCCATCAGCCGCACCTGCAACTGGCGCACCCGCTCCCGGCTGATGCCGTGTTTCTTGCCCAGTTCGTTCAGGGTCATGGGCTTCTCCGCCAGGATGCGCAGGTCCAGGATGTCGCGTTCCTTCTCGTCCAGGGTCTGGCGGAAGTCCATCAGACGCTGGTGGAACAGCTCCTTGAGCTCGTGGTCGGCCAGGGCGTCCTCGGCCGAGGGCTGGCTGTCGTCGGACAGGAAGCTCTGGTGGGGCTCGTCCGACTCGTCCCGCACCGGTGCGTCCAGGGACAGCTCCCAGGAGTCCAGGCGCTGGTCCATGTCGATCACGTCCTGTTGGCTCACCCCCAGGCGGTCGGCCAGCAGGCGCGGCCCGGGGTCTATGCCCATGGCCTTGAGCTTCTCCTTCTCGCGGCTCAGGTTGTAGAACAGCTTGCGCTGGGCCTGGGTGGTGCCCAGGCGCACCAGGCGCCAGTTGTCCATGATGAACTTCAGGATGTAGGCCTTGATCCAGAACGAGGCGTAATAGGAGAACTTGATGCCGCGGAAGGGGTCGAACTTCTGCACCGCCTGCAACAGGCCCACGTTGCCCTCCTGGATCAGGTCCAGGAGGTTGTTCATCCAGTAGCGCTGGTGTTCCATGGCGATCTTGACCACCAGGCGCAGGTTGCTGGTGGCCAGCTTGGCCGCGGCCTCGGGGTCGCCGGTCTCGTAGTAGCGCTTGGCCAGGCGCTCCTCCTCCTCGCGGGAGAGCAGGGGATAGCGCCGGATCTCCCACAGGTAGCGCTGCAGGGCGTCCACCTGGGCCGGAGGGGCGGTGGTGGCGGGCTGGGGCAGGTTCAGGTCCCCGGAGGCCGACTCCAGGGTGCCGTCCGCCTGGGGCAGTACCTCCGGCTCCAGCGCCCGCGGCTTGGTTCCGCGGCGGGTGCGCCTCTTTTTGCCCTTTGTTTTCCGTTCTTTGCTCTGGGTGGTTCGCTTGGCCATGAAACCGCTTTTCGTCTGGGATGCCTCGCCGCTTCCCTCCAGTGGCTCCGTCGGCCTCCGGCTGCGCCAAGGCCCCGAAAGCCCGACCTAAACAAGAGCATACTAGGCCAGGGCAGGGGCGGCAAGGGGAAACGCCGCCGCCGGCGCCGCCGCGGCTGGACTTTGCGCCCGTCAGGGGATAAGGTTAGGCGCGTCGTGGTGATGTGTGCAGTATCCGCCTCTAGCCCGCAGGAGAGCCGAACCGTACGGAGGAGCCTTGGGCCATGGACGCCGAGCTGAACAGGATCCTGGAGACGGTGCGCGAGCGGTTGGCACAAGGCCGGGCGGCCGAGGCGGCGGCCGCGGTGGAGGACCTGCACCCGGCCGACCTGGCCATGGTGGTGGAGTATCTCTCCGAGGAGGACAAGCTGCGCTTGTTCGGGGCCTTGTCACCCGCCACCGCGGCCGAGGTGGTGGTGGAGCTGTCCGACGCGGCCCGGGAACAGGTGCTCTCCGGGCTGGGCACCGGGCGCCTGTCGGCCATGGTGGACGACATGCCCTCGGACGAGGCCACCGACATCATCGCCGACCTGCCCCAGGACGTGGCCCGGGAGGTGCTGGAGCGCATCGACCAACAGGACTCCGACGAGGTGCGCGAGCTGCTCCAGTACCCCGAGGACAGCGCCGGCGGGCTCATGCAGCTGGAGCTGGTGGCCGCGCGCGAGGACCAGACCGTGGCCGAGGTGATCGAGCAGATCCGGCGCAAGAAGGACGAGGTGGGCGAGCTGCACAACATCTACGTGGTGAGCCCCGATCGGCGCCTGTTGGGCTACGTGCCGGTCACCCGCCTCATCCTGGCCGAGCCCCACACCCGCATCCGCGAGCTGGTGGAAGAGTGTCCCCTGGTGGTGCGGGCCCACGAGGACCAGGAGGACGTGGCCCACCGCTTCCGGCGCTACGACGTGGTCAGCGCACCGGTGGTGGACGACCAGGGACACCTGTTGGGCCGCATCACCATCGACGACATGATGGAGGTCCTGGAGGAAGAGGCCCACGAGGACCTCATGCGCATGGCCGGTACCTCGGCCGAGGAGGACCTGTTCTACAGCGAGCGGGTCTTCCGCATCAGCCGCCTGCGCCTGCCCTGGCTGGTGGTGAACCTGTTGGGGGGCTTGGTCACCGGAGCCCTGCTCTGGCACTTCAAGGTCACCCTGGCCGACGCCCTGGTGCTGGTCACCTTCGTGCCGGTGATCACCGCCATGGGGGGCAACGCGGGCCTGCAGTCCTCCACCCTGATGGTGCGCGGCTTCGCCGTGGGGCGCATCACCCTGCGGAGCTTCTGGCGGGTGTTGTGGCGCGAGTTCCGCGTGGGCCTGGTGATGGGCGCGGCCTGCGGCACCTTGGTGGGCCTGGCCGCCAACCTCTGGCACCACAACCCCATGCTGGGGGTGGTGGTGGGCCTGGCCATGGTGGCGGCCATCAACGCCGCCGCCCTCATGGGCACCCTGGCCCCCTTCTTCTTCCGCCTGCTGGGGGTGGACCCGGCCATCAGCTCCGGGCCCTTCGTGACCACGGCCAACGACATCGTGGGCCTAGCCATCTACCTGGCCATCGCCACGGTGTTCTACCCTTACCTCACGGCATGAGACCTCTGCCCCTGGTCACCACCGGTCTGCTGTTGGCCGCGCGCGAGCGGCGCGAGAGCGACCTGGTGGTGGAGCTCTACACCCACCACCGGGGACGGCTCACCGCCCTGGCCCGGGGGGCGCGGCGCAGCCGCAAGCGCTTCGTGGGCCTGCTCCTCACCGGCCACGACCTGGAGCTGCACCTCAGCCCCCCCCGCAGGGGTGAACCCTGGGGCCTGGCCGTGGCCGCCCTGCGCCACCACCACCGCGCCCTGCGTGAGCACTGGCGGCGCTGGCTGGCCGCCGGGCCGGTGCTGGAGACCCTGTGGCGCACCACCCCCCAGGAGGAACCCCAGCCCCGACTCCTGGCCCTGGCCCGCCTGACCCTGCAGCGCCTGGAGCGGGCCACCGCCCCCGGCGAGATGGCCTCGGCCCTGGTGGTGTACCTGGTCCGCCTCCTGCGCCTGTTGGGCCACGGCCTGCACCTGGAGAGCTGCCTGCGCTGCCAGCGGCCGGCCTCCCGCCTGGAACGCGCCTTCCTCGGCCTGGAAGGGGGCCTGCTCTGTCCTACTTGCGCCGGGCGGAGCCGGGCCGAGGAGGTGCCCCCCGGCCTGGTCAGGGGCCTGGCCGCGGCCCAGACCCTGGAGAGCGCCTCCCTGGGCCGGCTGGGCTTCCCTCCCGCCCTGGCCCTGCAGGCCTTGGCCTTCCTGGCCCGCTTCGCCCAGGCCCAACTGGAACGCGAGCTGCCCAGCCTGGAGCTGGCCCGCCAGGCCCTGCACGGAGGTCCCAAAACCGTGCTTCCAGGCTGACCGCCGCCGCGGCCTGTGGTATCTTGGCTCCATCCCGCTACAGGAGGTGAAACGGCCCATGCGACACGAGCGGATAAAGCAGACCCTTCCCGCCTTGCTCGCCCAGTCGGCCCTGGTGTATCCCGACAACCTGGCCCTGATCCACCGCGCCGCGGAGGTGCGCCTCACCTACCGCCACTTCTCGGCCGAGGTCATGGCCGCGGCCCGGGGCCTCTACGGCCTGGGAGTGGACCCGGGCGACCGGGTGGTGATCTGGGGCGACAACGCCCCGCACTGGCTCTATACCCAGTGGGCCGCCGCCCACATCGGCGCGGTGTGGGTGCCGGCCGACCCCGGCTGCCAGCCCGAGGAGCTGGCCTGGCTCCTGGAGCACTGTGAGGCCACGGCCCTGGTCCTGGCCCAGGGGCTCACCCCCGCCCTGTCCCGTATCCCCCAGGATGCCCTGCCCGAGCTGGTGGTCACCTGGCCCGACCAGAGCTGCCCCGCCCCCGACCCCGACCTGGAGATCCTGAGCTGGCCGGAGATGCTGGCCGAGGGCAAGGAGGTCTCCCCCGGAGACATGGCCCAACTGGTTTCCCAGATAAAGCCCCGGGACCTGACCGCCATCATGTACACCTCCGGCACCACCGGCCGGCCCAAGGGCGTGATGCTGGACCACCAGAGCCTGNTGGCCAAGAACCAGGCCGCNGCCGAGCGCATGGGCCTCGGCCCCGAAGACCGCCTGGCCCTGTTCTTCCCCCTGCACCACATGTTCGGCAACTGCTGCGTGGCCCTGACCGGGCTCATCCGCGGCGCCACCCTGGTCATGCCCGGCTACCGCTTCGAGCCCGGTGCAGTGCTGGAGGCCATGGCCGAGGAGAAGTGCACCGCACTGTTCGGCGCCCCGGCCATGATGAGCGCCCTGCTGGAACACCCCTCCCGCCGCGAGCNTGACCTGTCCAGCCTGCGTACCGGCATCATCGGCGGTGCNCCCTGTCCCCTGGAACTCCTGCGCCGCGTGGTGGAGGAGCTGGGCGCGGGAGAGATCACCATTGCCTACGGCATCACCGAGGCCGCAGGCTGGATCGCCATGACCGAGCCCCACGACCCCCTGGAGGTGCGCGCCACCACCCTGGGCAAGCCCCTCAAGGGCTGCCAGGTCAAGGTGGTGGACCCGGATTCCGGTCAGGAACTGCCCCCCGGCCAGGAGGGCGAGGTCTGCACCAAGGGCTTCCTCATGAAGGGCTACCTGCAGATGGAGGGCCTCACCGCTCAGGTGGTGGACACCGAAGGCTGGCTGCACACCGGCGACCAGGGCAGCCTGGACGCGGAGGGACGCCTGCGCCTCAGCGGCCGCCGCAAGGAGATGATCCGTACCGCCGCGGGCGAGGTGTTCCCGGCCGAGGTGGAGGAGGCGGTCTATCAACTGCCCCAGGTGTCCCAGGCCGCGGCCTTCGGCCTGCCCGCCCCCGAGGGCGACCACGAGGTGATCGCCCTGTGGGTCCGCNTCAAGCCCGAGGCCGCGCTCTCCGAGGACGAGATACTCGAGCACTGCCGCCGCGAGCTGGACCCCACCCGGGTACCGGCGGTGGTGCGCCTGGTGGAGGAGCTGCCCACCACGCCTTCGGGCAAGATCCAGCGCCACCGCCTGCGCGAGCTGGCCCAGAGCTGACAGCCGGCGCCGAGGAGGGGAGGGCGCCCGGACGCCCTCCCCCCTTGGACCAGCCGTCTCATACCGAGGCAACCTGCTCCCACTCCTGCGGGGTCGGGGGATCGCCGCAGGGGACAATCTCCCGCTTTCCCCCGGAGGGGGAATCCTTAGCGAAAAGCCGGGACAACCCCTTGGCCCCGGGGGCGGCCATGCGCTATCCTGGCCGGGAGGGCGCTATTGCCTCTCGGGGCCGCCGGCCCCCTGCATCTGCACCCCTTTGGCCCGGAGGAGACCACCCATGAAGATCAAGCACTGGATGACCCGCAACCCCATCACGGTCAAGCCCTCTACTCTGGTGGTGGAGGCCTCGCGCATCATGAAGGAGCACGGTATCCGCCGCCTGCCGGTGGTGGACAAGGACAAGGTGGTGGGCATCGTCACCCATCGCAACCTCCTGGAGGCCGCGCCCTCGGCCGCCACCACCCTGTCGGTGCATGAACTCAACTACCTCATCGCCAACATGAAGGTGGAGGAGGTCATGCGCCGCGACCCCATCTGCGTCAGCCCCGAAGACTCGGTGATCGACGCCATCCGCCTGGGACAAGAGAAGGGCATCGGCTCCTTCCCCGTGGTGGACCGCGGCCGCCTGGTGGGCATTGTCACCGAGACCGAGATCATCCGCGCCTTCCTGCACCTTCTGGGCGACCCCGCCACCGACTCCATCGTGGTGCTGGAGAACGTGCGCCTGCGCGAACGCATCGGGGCCATGAGCCGCATCGCCAGCATCATCGAAGGCATGGACGTGCCGGTGCTGGGCATGTTCTCCCTGCCACACCGCACCAAGCCCGGCAACCGCCTGCACATCCGCGTCCACACCAAGGACACGGCCCCCATCCTGGCCAAGCTGGAAGAGGAAGGCTACCGCATAGGCGACTAAACCCACCCCCCAAGCCCGGAGTGCCCCGTGAGCCTGCTCAGCCGCCTCAACACCCCGGCCTTCAGCGCCGGCGGCGTGCCCCCCGACCCCGACCCCCAGCGCTGGGAACTGGCCGTCACCGGCCTGGTGAGCCAGCCCCGCCGCTTCTCCCTGGCCGAGCTAAAAAAGATGCCCCAGACCACGGTGGACGCCCGCCTCACCTCGGTGTCGGGCTTCTCCGTGCGCGCCCCCTGGCAGGGAGTCCTGTGGCGCCACTTCCTGGCCCAACTCTCCCCGGACCCGGAGGCCACCCACGCCACCTTCGTCAGCTANGGCCGCAACTACACCACCACCGTGTCCCTGGCTGACCTGGACCACCCCCGGGTACTGCTGTGCTACGCCGTGGGCGGCGAGCCCCTGGAGGTGACCTACGGGGGCCCTTTACGCATGTTCATCCCCCACCTCTACGGCTACAAGAGCGCCAAGTGGCTGGTGGAGGTGGAGTTCACCGACCGCATGCGCGGCGGCTATTGGGAGGACCGCGGCTTCAGCCGCCAGGCCCGCATCGAGCCGGGTGAGGTGCTCGACGTGAACACCGGCCAGCGGCGCCGCATCACCGGCGGCGAGGTCACCGAGTTCTGATCGCCCCAGGTTTGCCCCCCAGGGAGGAGAGAAGCCCGTGAGCGAGAACGCACCCCTCGTAAGCCCCGAACAGACCCGCATCAAGACCCTGGGCCCGGCCCGCATACCCAACCCCATCGCCCGCAACAGCCCGGCCCACCAGCAGCACCCCGGCTTCATTCCCGAGGGCGAGGGAGTGTTCGTAGACCCCTTCCGCCGCCCGGGAGAAGAGAACACCGGCGCCTGCTTCGAGCACGCCGGGCCCCGCGAGTACATCTACTTCGACCCCTCCAAACTCAAGGCCGCCATCGTCACCTGCGGGGGCATGTGCCCGGGCCTCAACTCCCTGGTGCGCTCCATCGTGCTCCAGCTCCATTACATCTACGGCGTGCGCAACATAATCGGCATCCGCTACGGACTGCAGGGCTTCATCCCCGAATACGGACACCCACTGGTGGACCTCACCCCCGAGACGGTACAGAACATCCACGGCCGCGGCGGCTCCTTCCTGGGCATGAGCCGCGGAGCCCAGCCCATCGACCAGGTGGTGGACGCCCTGGAGCGGCTCAACATCGGCGTGCTGTTCATGATCGGCGGCGACGGCACCCTGCGCGCGGCCAAGGCCATCGCCGCCGAGATCGAAAACCGGGGCGTAAAGACCGGGGTGGTGGCCATCCCCAAGACCATCGACAACGACATCGGCTTCGTGGAACGCACTTTCGGCTTCCAGACCGCGGTGGAGGCCGCCACCCACGCCATCCTGGGCGCACACAACGAGGCCACCGGCGCCCCCGGCGGAGTGGGCCTAGTCAAGCTCATGGGCCGCTACTCCGGCTTCGTGGCTGCATACGCCACCCTGGCCCTGTCCGACGTGAACTACTGCCTCATCCCGGAGGTGGACTTCGACCTGGACGGCCCCCAAGGACTGTTGGCCAGCCTGGAAGAGCGTCTGGAGCGCCGCGGACACGCCGTGATCATGGTGGCCGAGGGCGCGGGCCAGAAATACTTCACCGACGAGGAGCGTGGCACCGACGCCAGCGGCAACCTGCTGTTGGGCGACATCGGCCACTACCTGAAAGAGCGCATCACCGCCCACTTCAAGAAGCGGGGCAAGCCCCTCACCCTCAAGTACATCGACCCCAGCTACATCATCCGCTCCATGCCCGCCAACTCCAACGACCGCGTCTATACCGGCTTTCTGGCCCACAGCGCAGTGCATGCGGCCATGGCGGGCAAGACCGACATGATGGTCTCCCTGTGGGGCAACCACAACGTACACGTGCCCCTGGAGCTGGCCACCAGCTACCGCGCCCAGGTGGACCCGGCCGGTGGCCTGTGGCGTGCGGTACGCGAGGCCACTGGCCAGCCTCCCTTGGTGAACCAGGCGTGAGGGTCGCGGCTGCTGCGCCGCCCCCCCACAGCGAGGTGGCCCCTGAAAGGGGCCGCCCCTGCTTTTGAAAGCAGGGGCCGTGGCCCA
>MTPE01000394.1 GCA_002011835.1 Desulfarculaceae bacterium JdFR-95
CCATCCTGCGCGAGCCGGTCTGGCCCCGTGACCCCACCGACATCAAGCTCACCCACCTGATCGGCACCTGGCTGGCCCAGCGCGCCCTGGGCCGGCCCGGCCTGGCTCCCATAGCGCGCCAGGAGCTGGGCCCGGCCATCGCCGCCATACAAGAGGGCCTGGCCGGACCCCTGGGGCGGGAGCTGAGCCAGTCCTGCCAGGCCCTGGCCCAGCCCGCCGAGGCGGAGATGGCCCGGGTGCTGTTGCAGGGGGTGCTCAACCGCCTGCGCGAGGAGCTGGGCCGCCTGGACCCCCGGGCTCCCATCGAACCCGCCTTCGTGGGCGGCCTGGTGATCGAGCGGTGATCACCCCGGAACGACAGCTACGCCTGGTGCGGCGCATCTTCACCCGGGTGGCGCCGGTGTACGACCTGCTCAACCACCTGCTCAGCCTGGGCGAAGACCGCCGCTGGCGCCGTTTCCTGGCCCGCGCGGTGCGGCCCGGGCCCACCGGCCGGGTGCTGGACGTGGCCACCGGCACCGGCGACGTGGCCCTGGCCCTGGCCACCAGCCCCGCCCGCCCCCGAGTGATCGGCCTGGATCTTCTGCCCGCCATGCTGGCCCCGGCCCAGACCAAGGCCGCCCGCCGCGGCCTGAGCCTGCCCTTGGTCTGCGGCGACGCCCTGCACCTGCCCTTCCCCGAAGCCTGCTTCGACGCGGTCACCATCGCCTTCGGCATCCGCAACATCCCCCACCGCGTGGCCGCCCTGGCCGAGATGGCGCGGGTGCTGGTGCCGGGAGGCAGGCTCTACGTCCTGGAGCTGGCCACCCCCACCAGCCCCCGCCTGCGCCGCCTGTACCGGGTATACCTGCAGGGGCTGCTGCCCCGCCTGGGGGGGCTGATCTCCAGACAGGGGGACGCCTACCAGTACCTGGCCGACACCATCCTGGCCTTTCCCGCCCCGGCCCAGTTCCGGGCCGAGCTGCGCGCCGCCGGGCTGGTGGCGCCGCGCTCCTACGCCCTCACCCGAGGGGTGGCCTGGCTGCACGTGGCCGAGCGGCCGCAGGCCGGCTGAGGCGGGCAGGGCAGGCGGCCCCTCCGGCGCGGAGTGGCCTCCGCGGCGGGACTCCCTTGCCCCCTGGCGAAAGCGGGCCCGGCGCGGTAACATGGGACGGCCATGGTCAAGAAGATGCTCATAAACGCCTCGGACCCCGACGAGCTGCGGGTGGCGGTGGTGGAGGACGGCCGCCTGGAGGGCTTCTACGTGGAGACCGCGGCCCGCGAGCAGACCCGGGGCAACATCTACAAGGGCGTGGTGGTCAACGTGGAGCCCAGCCTGCAGGCCGCCTTCGTGGACTACGGCGCGCCCCGCCACGGGTTCCTCCAAGTCAACGACCTGGCCCCGGAGCAGTACGCCGCCCCCTGGAAGGGCAAGGGAGTCCCTCCGGCGGAGAAGGTGCTCAAGAAGGGCCAGGAGCTTCTGGTGCAGGTGGTCAAGGAGGAGAGCGGCAGCAAGGGGGCCAGCCTGACCACCTACATCTCCCTGCCCGGCCAGATGGTGGTGCTCACCGTGGGGCGGGAGTCGTGGGGGGTGTCGCGCCAGATCGCCGACGAGGCCGAGCGGGCGCGGCTGAAGAAGATACTCAGCGAGGTGAAGCCGCCGCCGGGCATGGGGCTGATCGCGCGCACCGCGGCCGAGGGGCGCAGCAAGAAGGACCTCCAGGCCGAGGCCCGCATGCTGCGCCGCCTGTGGGAGGACATCCTGCGCCGGGCCAAGGCGGTGCGCGCCCCCGCCCTGCTGCACAAGGAGCAGGAGCTGGCGGTGCGGGCGGTGCGCGACCTGTTCACCAGCGACGTCTCCGAGATCATCGTGGACGACCCAGAGGTGTACGAGCGGGTGGAGCGCTTCGTGGCCCTGGCCAACCCCCGGCGCAAACAGGCGGTGAAGCTCACCCGCCAGAGGCGGCCCATCTTCAGCCGCTACGAGATCGAGAAGCAACTGGAGACCATCTACCAGCCCCAGGTGCGCCTGCCCTCGGGCGGCTCCATCGTGATCCAGCCCACCGAGGCCCTGGTGGCCATAGACGTGAACTCGGGCAAGGCGGTGGGGGGCAAGGAGATCGAGGAGACCGCCCTCAACGTGGACCTGGAGGCCGCGGCCGAGATCGCCCGCCAACTGCGTCTGCGCGACCTGGGCGGCCTGATCGTGATCGACTTCATCGACCTCAAGGAGCGCAAGCACCAGCGCCAGGTGGTGAGCCGGCTCAAGGCCGAGCTGAAGAAGGACAAGGCCAAGGTCAGCGTGGGCAGCTTCAGCCGCTTCGGCCTGGTGGAGATGTCCCGCCAGCGCATCCGCCCCCCGGTGGACTACGGCGCCACCCGCACCTGCCCCCACTGCGCGGGCCGGGGGGTGGTGCGCACCCCCGAGGCGGTGGGCCGCAGCGTCCTGCGCAGCCTGACCCACAAGCTGCCCGGCTACCAGCCCGGGGCGGCGGTGCGCCTGCGCCTGGCCCCGGAGGTGGCCCGCTGGCTGGCCAACGTCAAGCGGGCCGAGCTGTCCGCCTTGGAGCTCAAGACCGGCATCTGCCTGGAGGTTTGGCCCGACCCCGAGCTGGGGGCCGAGGAGGTGCGCCTGGAGCGCCTGGAGAGCGCCTGGAGCCTGCCCGCCCGCGAGAACCACACCCCCGAAACCGCCTCCCAAACCACAGCCGCCAACCACAACGGCGAGACCACCCCCCGCAAACGCTCCCGGCGGACACGGCGGCGCAAGAGCAGCAAAGCCGCCGAGGGCGACAAGTCCTGAGCCCTGGGCGTGGGGGGGCTTTTCAGGATTGCGGCAAGAAATACCAATATCGACAGAGTGTTATGCTATGAAGTCGGGCGGGGTTGCATGGCGGCGCCGCTTGTGACGGGAGATACAATTTTTCTTGACAAGCGCACTAGGGGTGAGTTAGAAGGGGTACGGAATCCCCCAGGGTGACGGCGGGTGGAGGGGTGAGTCGCCCGCCGCGCAAGCCAAGATCGGGTGGTCGAGGGAGGCCCGGATATAGGGAATCCCGCACCGGAAAGGGGGGAGCTACAGGCCAGTTTGTTCCAACCCGCACAAGGGGTGGACACCGCCGGGGCCGACAGGGGGATGGTCGCCTCCGGCAGAGAGTGGTTGAGGGGGAAACCCAATCGAGTCTTCAGATGAAGGAGGTGTGAGGCAAGAGGAGCAAGACAGGGGCGAGGGGTGTGTCCTCTCGTCCGGTCAGAAGGTTTGTAAGAGGTTGCAGCGTATCAACGTCAACCCACAGGCAACGGAGGAAACTGAATGCCAAGTTTCGTAATGGTTGAGAAGTGCGATGGCTGCAAGGGTCAGGACAAGACCGCTTGCATGTACATCTGCCCCAACGACCTGATGCTCCTGGACAAGGACGGGTCCCTGGGGGTGGGTGAGATGAAGGCGTTCAACCGCGACCCCAGCATGTGCTGGGAGTGCTACAACTGCGTGAAGATCTGCCCCCAGCAGGCGATCGACGTGCGCGGTTACGCCGACTTCGTGCCCCTGGGCGCCTCGGTGGTGCCTCTGCGCGGCAGCCAGGACATCATGTGGACGGTCAAGTTCCGTGACGGCAACGTCAAGCGGTTCAAGTTCCCCATCCGCACCACTCCTGAGGGCAGCGCGGAGCCGATGGGCGGGTTCCCCGAGGGTGACGGCGACATCGACAGCATCAACCTGATGACCGAGCCCGCCTCCGCCGGCGTGGACAAGATGCCCACCCTGGGTTAACCGGACACATACGCGAGCAAGCCCTCAAGATTTTTGGAGGAGGAACAAGGCATGGAAAACTGGGAAACCGTAGTGGTCGAAACTGACCTCCTGATCTGCGGCGGCGGCATGAGCGCCTGCGGTTGTGCGGTGGAGGCCGCCTACTGGGCCAAGAAGAACGGCCTGAAGGTCACCATGGTGGACAAGGCCACCCCGGTGCGCTCCGGCGCGGTGGCCATGGGCCTGTCGGCCATCAACGAGTACATCGGCTACTCCAAGGGCGAGAACACCTGCGAGCAGTACATCGAGTACGTGCGCCAGGACCTGATGGGCATCGCCCGTGACGACCTGGTATTCAACATCGCCCGCCACGTGGACAGCAGCGTCCACCTGTTCGAGAAGTGGGGCCTGCCCATCTGGAAGGACGAGGAGGGCAAGTACGTCCGTGAGGGCCGTTGGCAGATCATGATCAACGGCGAGTCCTACAAGGTGATCGTGTCCGAGGCCGCCATCAACGCCATGACCGAGGCCGGCTTCGAGATCTACGAGCGCGTGTTCATCGTGGGCCCCATCATGGACGGTGACCGCATCGCCGGCGCCTACGGCTTCAGCACCCGCGAGAACAAGTTCTACATCTTCAAGGCCAAGGCCGTGTACGTGGGCATGGGCGGCGCGGTGCACGTGTTCCGTCCCCGCTCCGTGGGCGAGGGTCTGGGCCGCTCCTGGTATCCGCCCTTCAACAGCGGCGCCACCGCCTACTTCACCATCCAGGCCGGCGCCGAGATGACCTGCCAGGAGGTGCGCTTCATCCCCGTGCGCTTCAAGGACGCCTATGGTCCGGTGGGCGCCTGGTTCCTGCTGTTCAAGTCCCGCGCCACCAGCGCCGTGGGCGGCGACTACATGAAGGAGCACGCCGACGAGCTGGCCAACTGGGCTCCCTACGGCCTGGTCAAGCCTATCCCGGCCAACCTGCGTAACTACCTGGGTATGCTGGACACCGACGCCGGCAAGGGCCCGCTGTACATGGAGACCGCCGAGGCCATCCAGAACCTGGCCAAGCAGTACGAGGGCGACGAGAAGGCCTTCAAGAAGAAGCTGAAGGAGCTGGAGAGCGAGGCCTGGGAAGACTTCCTCGACATGACCGTCTCCCAGTCCATCCTCTGGGCGGCCCACAACATCTATCCCGAGAAGAGCCGTTCCGAGATCGCGGCCTGTGAGCCCTACTTCATCGGCTCCCACTCCGGCGCCTCCGGTGCCTGGGTGTGCGGTCCCGAGGACATCGACACCCCCTACAAGTGGGACGTGGACGGCAAGGTCTATGGCAACATGACCACCGTCAAGGGCCTGTTCACCGCCGGTGACGGCTCCGGGGCCAGCAGCCACAAGTTCTCCTCCGGCTCCCACGCCGAGGGTCGCTGGGCCGGCAAGCAGGCCATCCGCTTCATCCTCAACAACAACACCATGCCCAACATCTCCGACGAGACCATCGAGGCTCTGAAGGAAGCCACCTTCAAGCCCATGAAGATCTTCGAGGAGAACAAGGGCTTCACCACCGACCCGAACATCAACCCCAACTACATCCGGCCCATGCAGTTCATGTTCCGCCTGCAGAAGATCATGGACGAGTATGCGGGCGGTGTGTCCAGCGCCTTCAAGACCTCCAAGGCCCTGCTCGAGCGCGCCCTGGAGCTGCTGACCATGCTCAAGGAGGACAGCGAGAAGCTGGCCGCCGAGAACGCCTACGAGCTGGAGCGCTGCTGGGAGAACGTGCACCGCATGTGGCAGGCCGAGGCCCACGTGCGCACCATCCTCTTCCGTGAGGAGACCCGTTGGCCGGGCTACTACTTCCGCGCCGACTTCCCCACGATGGACGAGGAGAACTGGAAGTGCTTCGTCAACTGCGTGTACAAGGACGGCGAGTGGCAGTTCTTCAAGCGCGACGTGGTGCCCATCCAGGTCTAGCCTCCATGGCTGACTGACGGCAACTCCAGGCGCCCCCCCTGTGGGGGGTGGCGCCTGGAGTTTTTTGCCCGCCCCGGCCGGTGCCACCGCCCGGGGCGGACAAAAGACCCCGGCGGACGGGACCTACACGCCCCGTGATTCCGGGAAGTTGCCGCAGATATGCCCTGCGGCGGGTCAATCGGCTTTTGCTTTACTGGTGCCGCGCATGTGTGTATATTGGGGTGGCTGTGCCCCAAGGCCCGAAAAGAGGCGCATCCATCCCGCCCCCAAACGTACGCGGCGCCCCGGTGGACAAGGGCCCGCAGGGGAGCCGGCCCCTGGCTCGCGGAAAGCGCGTCCCCATTTGCCGGGGCGAGGCCCCAGGGACGCCACCGCGCATGCAAAGCGCAAGGCCCCGGTTCCCCGGGTGGGACCATCCCGTGGCCGGGACGCCCAGGCCGCCTGCGGTAGACTCAAGCCGGCGGTCAAGGGCAGGGGCGACCTCCCCAAGGGCCACCCGCCCTGAACAGACCCGGGGCGGAGCGCCGGGGAGCGACGAGGGGCAGCCGAGCACGGCCCGCTCCGAGAGAACGAGGACGGCTGCCCGAACACAAGGGGTGACCCACGGCGGCCCACCCCCACAAAGGGCGCCAAGGGACATGCGGGTGCGAAAGAACTACCGCGGAGGTGTCTAGATGACGGATCAGAACAAGGCAATCTTGGTGGTGGGGGGAGGCATCACCGGCCTCACCGCCGCCCTGGAAGCGGCCGAGTCGGGCTATGAGGTGGTGCTGGTGGAGCGCGCACCCTACCTGGGCGGACGGGTGGCCCAGCTCCATCACTACTTCCCCAAGCTTTGCCCGCCCTACTGCGGCCTGGAGATCAACTTCCGGCGCATACGCTCCAACCCGCGCCTGACCGTGTACACCATGGCCGAGGTCACCGCCATCGACGGCGGACCCGGCGACTTCTCGGTCACCATCAAACAGCGGCCCCGCTACGTGAACGAGAAGTGCACGGCCTGCGGCAAGTGCTCCGAGGCGGTGGAGGCCAAGATCAAGAACCCCTTCGACTACGGCCTCAGCGAGATTCCGGCCGCCTACCTGCCTCACGAGCTGTGCTACCCCTACCGGTACGTGATCGACCCTTCCATCATCGGCACCGAGGACGCCAACCGCGCCAAGGAGGCCTGCCCCTATGACGCGGTGGACCTGGAGGACTCGGAGAAGGAGATCAACCTTACGGTAGGGGCCATCGTCTGGGCCGCGGGCTGGACGCCCTACGACCCCACCAAGCTGGAGAACTACGACTTCGCCAAGAGCCCGGACCTGATCACCAACGTGCAGTTCGAACGCCTGGCGGCGGTCAACGGGCCCACCGGGGGCAAGATCCTCAAGCCCAGCGACGGCCAGCCCCCCAAGAGCGTGGCCTTCGTGCAGTGTGCGGGCAGCCGCGACGAGAACCACCTGCCCTTCTGCAGCACGGTCTGCTGCCTGGCCAGCCTCAAACAGTGTACCTACGTACGCGAGCAGCTGCCCGACACCGAGTGCACCATCTACTTCATCGACATCCGGGCCATGAGCCGCAACGAGGACTTCTACACCCGGGTCAAGGCCGACGAAGGCGTCAAGTTCGTCAAGTCCAAGATCGCCCGCATCGAGGCCACCGGCGGCAAGCTGGTGCTGGAGGGCGAGAACACCGCCACCGGGGAGAAGTTCACCGCCGAGCACGACCTGGTGGTCCTGGCCACCGGCATGCAGCCCAATACCGCGGAGAACCAGATCCCCGCGAACGTCTCCTACGATGAGTATGGCTTCGCCATCTCGCAGCCCGGCATCTACATCGCCGGCACCTGCCGGTCCCCCATGGAGGTGCAGAGCTGCGGCCAGGACGCCACCAAAGCGGCCCTCGAGGCGATCCAGACGGTGGTTGGGAGGTAGCGATCATGGAAAAGAAGACTATTTGTTATCTCTGCAAGGGCTGCGGACTGGGCGAGGCCCTGGACTTCGAAAAGCTCACCGAGGCCGTCAACGAGGCCGGCATCAGCGACGTCAAGCAGGTGGACGTGCTCTGCGCCCCCGAAGGCGTGGAGACCATCAAGGCCGACATCGCCGACGGNTACACCCACCTGCTTCTGGCCGGCTGCTCCCCCCGGGTCAAGACCGACGTCTTCGACTTCTCCGGGGTGGTGATAGAGCGCTGCGCCCTGCGCGAGCTGGCCGTGTGGTGCTCCGAGCCTAGCTATGAGAACGAGGAGGAAGAGGGCGAGTTCCGCCAGGCCCAGGCCAACGACTACCTGTGCATGAGCGCGGCCAAGCTGGACAAGTGCGAGCCGCCCGAGCCCTTCCAGCTCGAGGACGAGGTCAGCAAGGCCATCATGGTGGTGGGCGCCGGACCCGCGGGCATGAGCGCCGCCCTGGCCGCGGCCAAGGCCGGCACCCAGGTCTACCTGGTGGAGAAGGAGGCCGAGATCGGCGGCTTCCTGCGCAAGATGGCCAAACGGGCCCCGGAAAAGGCCCCCTACCGTGACCTGGAGGACACCCGCCTGGACGAGATCGTCTCCCAGGTGCAGGGCAACNACCTGATCAAGGTCTTCACCAGCACCACCGTGGACCAGACCGAGGGCATGCCCGGCGCCTTCACCGTCAGCCTCTCCAACGGCGAGACCATCAAGGTGGGCGCCATCGTACAGGCCACCGGCTGGACCCCCTACGAGAAGGAGAACCTCAAGGAGGAGCTGGCCTCCGACCTGCCCGGCGTGCTCACCAACGTGGAGTTCGAGGAGAAGGCCAAGGCCGGCGAGCTGGGCGGCATCTCCGCGGTGGCCTTCGTGCAGTGCGCGGGCAGCCGCGACGAGAACCACCTGCCCTACTGCTCCGCCTTCTGCTGCTCGGTGAGCTGCAAGCAGGCCATCATGGTCAAGGAGGCCAATCCCGAGGCCAACGTATTCATCGTCTACAAGGACCTGCGCACCCCGGGCCAGAGCGAGGAGCTCTACCGCGAGGCCCAGCGCAAGGGCGTGATCTTCATCCGCCGGCCCGAGGACACCTATCCCACCATCAGCGAGAGCGNCGGNAAGCTCAGCCTCACCACCACCGACGTGCTGCTGAACGAGGAGGTNGTGCTGGAGGAGCTGGATCACGTGGTGTTGGCCACGGGCATGAAGGCCAACAACCCGGTCATGGTGGACATGCCGCTGATCCCCTTCGACATGCCCGACGAGGAGGGCAAGAAGCTCACCGAGGAGGCCAAGGCCAAGTGCGACGACTGGTCCATCCTCAACCTGGCCTACCGCCAGGGGCCCAACCTGCCCACCCTCAAGTACGGCATGCCGGACAGCCACTTCATCTGCTTCCCCTACGAGAGCCGCCGTACCGGCATCTACCCCGCCGGCACCGTGCGCCGTCCCCAGCGCATCAACCAGGCCGAGGACGACGGCGTGGGCGCGGCCCTCAAGGCCATCCAGGCCATCCGCGCCGCCGAGGTGGGCTGTGCCGTACACCCCCGTTCCGGCGACGAGTCCTTCCCCGAGTTCGCCATGCAGCGCTGTACCCAGTGTAAGCGCTGCACCGAGGAGTGCCCCTTCGGCGCCATCAACGAGGACGAGAAGGCCAACCCCCTGCCCAACATCACCCGCTGCCGCCGCTGCGGCACCTGTATGGGGGCCTGCCCCGAGCGCATCATCTCCTTCAAGAACTACTCCGTGGACATGATCGGCTCCATGATCAAGTCCTTCGAGATCCCCGAGGAGGACCCCGAGGAGCGGCCCCGCATCATCTGCCTGGCCTGCGAGAACGACGCCCTGCCGGCAGTGGAGATGGCGGCCAAGCGCGGGCTCAAGTGGCCTCCCTTTATCCGCTTCATCCCCGTGCGCTGCCTGGGCTCGGTCAACCTGGTCTGGATCGCCGACGCCCTGTCCAAGGGCATCGACGGCGTGATCCTCTTCGGCTGCCGCCGCGGCGACGACTACCAGTGCCACTTCATCCGCGGCTCCGAGCTGGCCAACGTGCGTATGTCCAAGATCTCCGAGACCCTGCAGCGCCTGGCCCTGGAGTCCGAACGCGTGGGCGTCTACGAGATCGCCATCAACGAGCTGGAGAAGATCCCCGAGATCATCAACCAGTTCATGGAAACCATCGAGGAGGTGGGGCCCAACCCCTTCAAGGGCTTCTAGAGACATACCGGCCACGGGCCGCCCCCGAATCTCCGGGGGCGGCCCCCCTTTTGACCCCGGTTGCACCATCCCCCGGGATGATTCACACTTGAAGGGCTGGGTCGAAAAAGACCCACACACCACAGACCCACCTCACCTGGGAGGATGTGATGAGCGAAGAACACGACCCCACCATCTGTCCCCACTGCGGCCAGAAGATGAGCCGCTGGGAATCTCCGGCGGTGGAGAGCTGGGGCAGCGAATACCAGTACATCTGCTTCAACGACGAGTGCGGCTACTACGTGCGGGGCTGGGATCACACCTTCCGCACCATCGGCATCCGCGCCAGCTACCGCCACCGCTACGACCCCAACACCGGCCAGACCGGCCCCTTCCCGGTCAAGAGCGAGGAAGACGGCAAGGACGGCATCGTCCCCGAATAGGGAGAGACACGCATGGAGGGCCTCAAGATCGGGCGCAACGACCCCTGCCCCTGCGGCAGCGGCAAGAAGTTCAAGCGTTGTCACCTGGGCCGCGAGTCCGAGCTCATGGAGGCCATGTTCAGCACCGACCCGGTGGAGGTGGCGCGCAAGATCGAGGCCCTGCCCCCCTGCCGCCACCCCCGCGCCCAGGCCTGGGCCGACGAGCTGGAGCTGGTCTCGGCCGCGGGCCGGCGCTACACTCTCAAGCTGGTGGACCTGTCCGCCTACCTGGCCCTGGGCCTGGACGGACGCCAGCGCTCGGCCCAGGAGATCGGCGGCCTGTTCATCAGCCCCGAGAAGACCAAGGCGCTGGACCGCTACACCATCTACATGGCCCTCCACCCCCAGGCCGACGACTCCACCGTGATCCATCAGCTGGCCCACGCCCTGGACTACGTGGAAGGCTCCCGCCTNCACCCNGGNGTGGGACGCGAGCTGGCAGGAGAGATGGGCGTGCCCGCCGAGCTGATGGAGCACCCCCAGGAGTTCGGCCAGCGCCTGGTGAAGCTGGCCGAACGCTTCCAGGTGGAGCTGGACGCCGAAGACGAGATCATCGCCTTTCTGGCCGCACGCCACCTGCTCATGCCCGCGCGCCTGGTGGCCAAGGGCAAGCGCGAGGAGGTGGTGGCCCAGGCCCAGAAGATCCTGGCCTTCCTGCGCGAGGCCCAGGACGAGATCGACGCACGCATCCGCCACCGCCGGGGCTATACCGGCCGTACCGCCCGTCGGCGTTGAGGGTGGGGGGAACCCTTTTTGGCGC
>MTPE01000287.1 GCA_002011835.1 Desulfarculaceae bacterium JdFR-95
CCCCCCCCTGGCGGCCGCCAGCGCGCGACTCCGGCGCTGGGTGGGGGAGGCGGCCTACGCCGACGCCGGCGCGGCCAGCCCCGTGGACCAGGCCCGGGCCGAGGCCCTCAAGCTGGCCGAGACCCACCTGGCCCTGGCCGAGCTGTTCACCTCCCTGGCGGGAAACTATCAGCTCGGGCAGGGCTTCGTGGGTGGCGGCTCGTTGGGAGAGGGATCGGCCAACTATCTCACGCCCGGCCAGGTGGAACGTCTGATGCAGCGGCATCTGGCCGCAGCTGAGCGACTGGCCGGGCCCTACCTCCTGTCCAACGGCCTGCCCGTTGGCCGGAAGATAGGGCTGGACGATGTTTGAGGCGCGGATCGCTGACATCCTCGAGCTACCCACGAGCTGGCGGCAACAAGTGAGGCGGACCATCCTTTTCGCTCTGCAGGCCATCGAATCCCTGGCGGTGGAGGAGGCCCCCCACCGCACGGGGAACCTGGTGAACGCCATCCAGGTAGAGCAGACCGCCACGGGTGGGCGGATCTTCGTGGGGCCGGGCGCTCCCTACGCCCGGTTCGTGCACGAGGGCACGGGATTGTTCGGACCTCGTCGCCAGCCGATCCGCCCGCGCGTGAAGCGGGCCCTGTTCTGGGAGGGCGCGAGGCATCCCGTCGCGCAAGTGCGTGGCGCGCGGCCGAATCCCTTCATGGATCGGGCTGCGGAGCGGGCGCGCCCCGAGATCGTCGCGCTGTTCAGGAGGCTCGGAGGGGAAGTATGAGCGCGATTCGGAATCTCATCGATGCGGTGGCGGCCATCGCCGAAGGGGTGGAGGGAGTGCTGGTCGTCCACCGCTCGTCCTATGAGCGGGTGCAGCTCACCCCCGCCGTGGCGGTGGAGCTCTTGTCCCTGCAGGAGGACGAGCCGCGGGAACTGGGCGCCCCCTCCGAGCCTCGCCGGCTCATGGTTCGCCTCAGTGTGGTCGTCCTTGATCGGTTCCAGCCGGACGCGGCCGCCGCCGTCTCCGCCCGCGACAATGTGGTGGACATCCAGGGGCGGCTCCGGCGTGCCCTGGAGGACGACCCCTCCCTGGGCGGCGCCGCCCTGTCCTCGTTCACGCGGCGCACCCGATTCGGCTGGGAGACGATTGGGGGAGCCCACTTCGTCGTGGCGGCGGTGTTGTTGGACGCCCTCGTGGAGGATTCGCAATGAAGGAGAAAAAGATCGAGGTACGAAACGTCTCCCCTGTCCGGCAGATGGTGCCGGGCTGGGGTGATGCGGCGCCGGGCGAGTGTCTCCGGGTGGCGGCCGCAGTGGCCGTGCATCTGGTGGCGAGCGGCGCTTGGGAAGAGGTGGCGGCGCACCCGCGCCGCCAGGCCGGGCCCAAGCCGGCCGAGCGGAAGGGAAAGGAGGTGACGGATGGCGCTGCCTGAGCGTGCCCTGACTCGTGAGACGATTGCCTTCGTGTCGAAGGAGTCGAACTTCGGTGAGCTGGCGCCGCCGACCAGCACCGACGCCATCGCGGTGCTGGACGTGCCTTTGGCCAGCCAGGCCGAGAGCTTCACGCCCAGCCAGGAGATCGTCAACTCCCGGTCCCTTTCCACCCGCTTCCGCGACGCGACCCCGGCGGGCTCGTGGAGCCTGTCGGTGTATGCCCGCCCCTCGGGCAGCGCCGGCACCCCGCCGGTGGAAGATGTGCTGATGGAGGCCGCCTTGGGGGGCAAGGAGGTCAACGCCGGCACCAACGTGGTCTACTCGCCGGGCATCGAGCTCCCGAGCTTCACCCTGGCCTATCGCGAGGGGCACACCGTGTTCTGGGCCTTGGGCTGCAAGGTGGACAGCCTCAAGCTCCACCTCGAGGCCAAGGGGGCCGTGACGCTGGAATTCAGCGGGATGTTCCGTCAGCTCCTCCGCGCCGGCACCGAGGAGCTCGTGGACGGCTCCACCACCGAGGTGCTCAAACTGTCGGCCGATGGCGCCAAGCTGTTCGATGTCGGGGCCCGTATCAAGGTGGGCAGCGAGGATAACAGCGGGGCCGGTTTCTCGGTGACCGCAGTGGATACCTCGGCCGACACCATCACCATCAGCCCGGCCCTGTCTGCGGCCCCGTCGGCCGGGGTCGTTGTGGCCGGGTTCCTGCCCACCCCCAGCCTGGCCGGGGCGCCGGTGGAGGGGCGCAGTGCGGCCGGTCAGATCACCCTGGACGGAGCCTCGCTGCTCGTCACCTCGCTGGATCTGGAGCTCTCCAACGCCCTGAAGCCGGACGAGGAAGAGCTGTCCGGCGATCAGTATCCCAGCGCCATCTATGAGGGGCCGCGCCAGGTCACCGCCACGATCAACGCCCGCTTCCTGCGCAAGTATGCGGCCTGGTTCGCCCAGGCCCGCAGCCAGGAGCAGGGCGCTCTGGTGGTCGCCCTGGGGGACGTCGCCGGCGGCAAGCTCAGGGTGGAGGTCCCCCACGGGGTGTTCGACACCCCGGAGATGGGCGGGGACGAGATCCAGCGCACCATGTCGGTCAAGCTCACCGGGCTGGCGTCGGCCAGCTTAGAAGACGAGCTCACCCTCACCTACGAGTAGAGGAGGTCTCATGTCGGAATTCGACCTGGCCGGCTATGTGGCCGCAAGCAAGCAGGACCTGACCCGCACCGTGGAGATCCGTCCCGGGGCGGAGATCACCATCCGATATCTGTCCCGCGAGGAGTGGAGGCGGGTGACGCGGAGCGTCGAGAAGATCCGGAACCCGGCGGCCCGGGACGCTGCTCTGGAGGGACGCCTGCGCGACCTCCTGGCCAGCGCGGTCGTCGGGTGGCGCGGGCTCTCCCCCCAGGTGGTGGCTGAGCTGATCCCCGTGGACCCCGGCGGACTGCCCGCGGAACTGCCCTTCTCGCGGGAGAACGTCCGGGAGCTCCTGGAGCACAGCGTGGAGTTCTCCACGTTGTTGCTGGACGAGATCACCAACCTGGCCGCGTTCCGGGCCTCGGCCCTGGAGGCCGAGCAAAAAAACTGACCCAGTGGGCCCGGTGGTGGTTTTCGCCCGGCCGGGCCGAGTGCAGGGAGTGCATCGACGATCATGAACTCCTGTCCGAGAGGTTGGACTGCCAGGGATGCCCGCTTGCCGAGCTGGAGTTGCTCCCGGCCAACCGGGAGGCTTGGGAGGCCTACCAGCTGGTGGCCGATCAGTGGCGGCCCACCTGGACGGGGATGGGGCCCCTGGATATGCGGGCGGTGATCGTCGTGTTGCGGGCGCTGGGGCGCTGGCCCGGCGGAATGGAGGAGCGTGAGGAGATGCTCCTGAAGCTGCGCACGATCCACGAAGTCAGGATGGAGGTCCTGCAACAGACGGCCAAAAATGACCCGCGAGCGGACCATAGGCATCGAGCTGACCGTCGATGACAAGGGCACGCCCAAGCTGGTGCGGTTCGGGCGTGTCGCCCAGGAGACGTTCGCTCGGAGCGCGCGTGAGGCGCAGGGCCTGGAGCGGGGCATGGGGCGGGTGGAGTCCCGCGCCGACTCCCTGACGCGCCGTGTGTTCTCCCTGCGGACGGCGTTGGCGGGCCTGGGGCTCGCCTACGTGGCCAAAGGGTTCCTGGATATGGCCGCCAACGTCGAGCTGGCCCGCGCACAGCTCGAAGGGCTGGGATATTCAGCCCAGGCGGCCGCCTCCAGGATAGCCGCCCTCCTGGGCCGCGACTACAGCAAGGTCTTCGGGTTCGAGGCCGCGCGGAAGGGCGTGGTCCGGCTAGAGTCGGTCCGCGCCACGATAGGCGACGTGGATCGTGCCATGCGGATCCTGGCGGACTCTGTGGCCGCCTTCGGCGGAGGGGCCGAAGAGATCCAGCTGGTCACAATGGCCATCCAACAGATGGCCGGCAAAGGCGTGGTCAGCCTGGAGGAGTTGCGACAGCAGCTCGGGGAGAGGATCCCCGACGCGGCCCAGGCGATGGCCGCAGGCCTGGGGATGAGCATGGCGGAGATGAGCGCCCTCATCCAGAAAGGGGCGCTCGATGCCGCCACCGGCATCGCGGCCATGCTGGACGAGTTGGAGCGCCGCCACGGCGGGGCGACTCAGCGGTTGTTGGACACCTGGCAGGGGCTCATCCAGCAGATGGAATACTGGTGGGCCAGGCTCCAGCAAGAGGTGATGGCGTCCGGCGCCTTCGACGAGCTCAAGGCCGCCCTCCAGGACATCCTGGCCCGGATCGAGCAGGCGGCCCAGGATGGCAGTTTGCAGGAATGGGCGCGGTCCGTGGGGGGCGCGCTGGCGGACCTGGTCCAGGCCCTGCGTTGGTTGGGGGAGCATCTGGATCTCCTGGTCGTGGCGGCCGGGGCGGCCGGAGCCGCCCTGGCGGCGTTCAAGGTCGAAGCGCTTGCCGCCGCCGGCGGCGCGGCCAGACTGGCCGCGGCCTTCGGCCTGGCCGCCAACCCCTTTGGCTTGATGGTCTCGGCCCTGGGGGCGGTAGTGGTGGGCCTGGCGGCTCTCCAGGATCATTTGGGGCGGCCCGTCGAGCGGCTCCAGGAACTCACCGCCCAGACCGGGCGGCTGGCGGATCAGTGGAGCCGGAGCCGTGATCGGCTCCAGGCGTTCCGCGCCGACATGGAGGAGTTCGACCGCCGGCTGGCCGAGTCTCTCGGAAATCAGGAGGCCGAGTCCAGGCTGCTGGACTCGCTGCTGAGCAAGTATCCGCAGCTCCGGGGAGAGTATGAGTCCACCGGAGAGGCCATCGAGACGATCAACCAGAAGCGCGGCGTCATGCTGTCGCAGATGGAGGCGGAGGTCGCCGCGAAGCAGGCGGAGATGCTCGCCAAGGCTCAGGAGCTCACCCGGTCGGCGGGGGAAGCTCTGGAGGAATTCCGGTTTGCGCTGCTGAAGACGGCGGACCCCGCTTCCTGGGCTGCCTTCTCGGCCGGCCTCGAGCGCCTGGCCCACTTCCGCTCTCCGCTCGTGGATCTCCAGAAGGTGGCCCGGGAGATGATCTCCGAGTTCAACAAGCTGGCGGCCTTGGAGATCAAACTGCCGGCCGGCAGGGAGCGCGAGCGGATCGCGATCCTCCGGGAGCAGGTGGGTCGGCTCATCCAGGAGCTGGGCTCCCTAGCGGACCGGAACGAGACGGTCCGCGCCCGCCTGGGCGACATGTACGACATCCTGAAGCGTCTGGGCGGCGCGCTCCGGGGGCGGGCCCAGGACATGCATGAGTTCAGCGCCGCGATCTGGGACTTCACGGATCGCGCGCGCAAAGCCGGCGATTCCATCGCCACCCTGGTGCGCCGCATCGAGGAGCTGGGTGGCGTCCCCAACGCCGAGGGGTACATCGAGCCGACCCCAAAGGACAAGTATGCCGGGCTCATGGTCCGGGTGAAGGAGGCGGCCCGCGAATATCAGCGGTGGAAAGAGGAGGCCAGGCGCCAAGCGGACGAACGCCGCCGGGCGGCCGAGCGCCAGGCGGCCGACATCATCAAAATCCACCGAGAGGTGGCGCAGGAGCGCCAGCGCCTGGAACAGCAAGCCCTGGAGGCTGAGAAGCGCTGGGACCAGGAGCGCCTGAAGGCCCAGCAGGACCTGTCCGCCCGCCTGCTGGAGCTCACTGGCACCACCGAGGAAAAGCGCCGCCTGGAGGTGGAACGTACCCTCGCCCACTACCGGGAGCAGCTCCGGCGGGGGTACATCAGCGAGACCCCATTCAATCGCCTCCGGGAGGCGGAGTGGGCCGCCTACTACCGTGAGCTGGCAGAGACCCAACAATCGGCCGTGGACCGGATGCTGGCCGACTGGGCCAGCTTCGGCGACCATATCGAGCAGCTCACCGTCGATGCCCTGAAAGGCATTCAGGCGGAGTTCACCCATACCTTCAAGGGAGTCCTGACGGGCGAGATCGAGGACCTCGGCGACACATTCGAATCGTTCGCCGACAACGTCCTCAACGTCTTCGCCTCCCTGCTGGCCCAGATCGCCACTCTGTGGGCCAGCGCCAATATCGCCGGCCTCATCCGGGGGTCCGGCTACGTTCCGCTCACCAGTCTCCTGCCAGGCGGAGGCGGCTTTCCCTTCGGGCTCCCGAGCCCGCAGCCCACAGGGAACGAAGGCTATTGGGACATCGGTGGAGCAGCATCCTTCGGCACCAAGACGGGCTGGGGCGGCTATCTCCTTGCCGGCGGGCTGGGGTTTGCCGGGGGATCCCTCCTGGCGCCACTACTCTTCACCAGCGGTCGGGGGCGGTCGTTCGCCAGCCTGGGAGCCGGCCTGGGGGCGATGGCGGGCATGAGCAGCACACTGATGAATGCCATCGGCCTGGGAGCGATGGCTGGCCCCTGGGGCGCCCTGCTTGGTGGGGCGGTGGGGTTCCTGGGTGGGGGCCTGCTCGGAGACCTGTTTGGTGGCGACGACGACACCGCCGAGCGCGAGGCAGATGCCAGGAGGTTCGCCGAGCTGGCGGCCAAGCTGCGGAGTGGTGAGGGGGGCATCGAGGAGTATCTTGAGGCCCTCAGGATGGGCCACCGCAGCGACAATCGCGTGGGGGTCAAGGCGATGGACGCCTTGCGGGCCGAGCTGATGGCCCAGCAGCGACTCCCCTGGTGGGCGCCCACGGGCGGCCAGATGGGCGTAGCCACCCGCCGCGGGTGGGGCGAGCAGGAGTGGGCCCGCTTCCACCTGTACGGCGGCACCGAGGGCGGCACCGGCACCCTGGGGCTGGAGGGGTGGTTCGCCGGCGGCGGCGAAGCCTGGGGCGGCACGCCCTGGGAGCAGATCAGGGAGGCCCTGGCGGGACTCTCCGACGAGGCCATTGACCGCCTGGGCGAGAGCATCAGCCGGGTGAAGGAGCTTGCGGCCGGCTTCGATGTGGAGCTGGGTGAGCTGATGAGCCAGTTCACCACCGCCCAGCTTGCCAGCGGAGAGTGGGTAGAGGTGCTGCGCGATCAGCTCAGCCCCGCCACCCTCATCCAGAAGGCAGCCGACGAGGCCCGGGCCCAGGGCCTCAACGAGCTGGACATCGCCCAGCAGAAGGTGGCCCAGTCCATTGACGCCCTGCTGGGCGGCTTCAATCTCTCCGCCGAGCAAACCGATCAGCTCATTGACCTCCTCATGGAGAGCACGGCCTCCTACGAGGAGCTGCAAGCCAAGATGGAGGAGTACCGCTCCATCGAGGAACAGCTCAAGAAGGCCCACGAGCTTTCCAAGGAGGAGATCAAGCGGCTGGTGGCGCGGGGCCGGCAGCTCCGCGAGGAGCTGGGGTTGGGCGAGTCCGCTTTCGCCCGACTCCAGGACGGCATCGGCCAGATGGTCGAAGCCATCAACAAGGACTTCCTGCCCGCGATCAAGGACCTGATCTCCGCCCTGCGCGCAGGGGCCGGAGCCGGCGACCGCCATCATCACGGAGGGCTCATCATGCATGCGGGAGGGCTGGCGGACTGGGCCCTCTCTGTCGGGCTGATCTCCTGGCACGGCGGCGCCCGGCGTCTGCATGGCGGCGGAGGGGCGTTCTGGCCACGCCTGGCGCGGGACGAAGTCCCCGCGATCCTACAGAGGGGCGAGTTCGTGGTGCGGGCCGCGAGCGTCGATGCCCAGACCTTGCCGATCCTCGAAGCCATCAATCGCCTGGGCGCGGCTGCGGTGAAGCCGCCGCAGAGGCCGTCGATAGCAGCGCCACCCGCTGCAGTGGTTCCCGCTCCGCCGCAGGTTCATGTCTCCGTGCACGTGGAGGTGCATGGCGATGTCCTGGGGGACGGGGCCGCGATGGAGCGCATCCAGGCCNCAGCTCAAGAAGGGGCCACACAGGCGGTGATGGAGGCCCTGGCCGGCCGCGCCGCAGCCGGCGAAGCCTGGGGGCCTGAACGGTCGATGGAGGTGTCGATCTGATGAGTTTCGCGGAGTGGATAGCGTCCCGGCCCGCCAAGATCGTCTATGCGGCCGAACTGAAAGTGGCCCACAAGAACAGCGGGGAGGAAATCTCCCTCTACCTGGCGGATCACGGTGGGCAGTGGGACGGCCTCCACAACTTCCGCCCCTGTTTGGTGGCGCCGTCCCGCCTGCGGCGGAGCGCCCAGGGCGCCACGGGTCGCTCTCAACTGGCGGCCTATGGCCGTCTCGAGTTTGCCGCCGTAGAGGGGCAATTCCTCGACTCGGACGGGTCGCTCACCGCAGACGACATCCTCGCCCACTACACCTTCGAGGGACGGCCCGTGGTCATCCGGGTGGGCGGACCCGGCTTGCCCTACTCCCAGTGGTGGGTGCTGTTTCAGGGGAGCATGGGGCAGCCGGAGTTCGACAATGCCCGGGCTCGCATCCCACTCGTGAGCCCTACGGCCGAGCTGTTGGACAGGCTCGTTCCCCCGAATCAATATCAGGCGGGCAGCGGGGTGCCAGAGTCCGTGGTGGGGCGGGCCGTCCCACTGGTCTTGGGGCGGTGCAGGAACATCACCCCAATCTTGATCGACGAGGCGGCCCACCGCTACCAGTTCCACGACCCCGCCTTCGGGCCGGTTGAGGCGGTCCAGGCGGTTCGGATCGATGGCGCCCTTCAGAGCAGTGGGTATGCCATCGATCTGGCGCAGGGTACCATCACCTTCGCCGAGCCGGCCGGCCAGCCCACCCTGGACGTGCAGGGGCGGGTGCCCAGCGCACTGCTGGGCGAGCTGATCGAAGATCTCCTCGTGACGTTTGCGGGGGTGGATCCTGGACTCATCGACCAGGAGTCATTCTCCGCGTTCAATCAGGCCCGCCCCTGGCCGGCGGGCATCTATCTGGACCGCCAGCGCTCGATCAAGGAGGTGATTGATGCGTTGCTGACGGGATGCCTGGCCATATTCTCCGATACTCCCGACGGGAAGCTGGCCCTACGGGCGCTGGAACCTCCCTCGGGAGATCCGTCCCTCCGCATCACCGAGAGCGATATCAGACAGGGGTCTTTTCGGAGCAGGCCTGATCGTCTCTCTCCCGCGTGGCGGGTTGTGGTGGAGGGCCAGCGGAATTGGACCCCCATATCATCCCCCGCCGACAGTGTGGGGGAGGAGGACCGGCAGTGGCTCCGTGAAAGATTCGTCTCGCGCGCGGCCCAAGACGACTCCGTTCGGGATCTCTATCCCAAGGCCAAAGAGTTGGGCCCGTTCCAGACCTACCTGGTCGAGGCATCTCACTTGGATGCCTTGGCCTCGATGTGGCTGGATCTCTTCTCTCGGGAGCGGCGGCGGGTGGAGGTCGTGTCCAAATTGAAAACCCTGCCGGCGGCATCCCCGGGAGATCTGATCGAAATACGGCGGCCGCGGCATGGCATGTCGGCAGGAGTCCTCTTCCGTGTACTGGGCACGGAAGAAGACCATCGCCGGCGTGAGATCAAGCTGGAGTTGTGGGGCTGATGGGAAGCCGATTCCTCACGCGACGGTATATGGCCTCTGCCCAAGTTTTCGCCTCCGGCGAGGAGCCGGGCCTGGGGGCGGGAAACCTGCTGGACGAGGCTCGGTCCCTGGTCTGGCGGGCCCCCTCCTCCAGTGAGGCGTGGGTGGATGTCGATTTGGGGGAGGCGCTCCCCATAAACGCCGTCGCCGTCGTGAACCACAACCTCTCCTACGAAGGAAGCTTCGAGATCGCTGCCGGTGATTCGCAGGGAAGTGCGGACGCGTTGAATATATCCCTGGAGGCCTGGGAGCCGCTTTGGGGGGTCGATGAATGCGGCGCCGACGAACATGGCGCCGATGGATATCTCTCCAGCGAGGAGCGGGAGCGATATTTCCCCGCCGGCTCGCTTCGGCTCGTCTACCTGGATGAGCTCATAGTGGCCCGGTGGGTGCGCATTCGCTTCTTGGGCCCTACTTGGGCCGACCAGTTCAACCCCGATGGCAAGATCCAGTGTGGCGTCCTGGTGGTGGGGTATGCCTTGGAGTCCGCGCGTCTCCCCAGCGGACCCCTACCCCTCGGCCCTCAGGACTCCTCCCGCCTGGCCTACTCGGAAGGGGGGCAATGCTTCAGGGATCCGGGCCCCGCATATCGTATGGGGAGATATCAGTTCCAGTTCGTCCGCGGCGAGCAAGTCGCGGGCGGCTGGTACGACCTGTTGCAGGAAGTGGGAGTGGGGAAGTCGTTCGTGGCCGATTTTTTTCCCGACGCGCCCTCCCAGGTGCTCCGCATCAGGAACCAAATATACGGCCACCTCACGAAGCTGGCGCCCATCAAGCTGACGCGCGGCATCTGGGGCGGGGTGGTCCTCGATATCCGGGAGAGCTGGTGAAATGGCACTCAAAGACCACAAGATGACACCGGGAGAGCCCTTCTGGGGCACAAAAAGATACAACCCGGCACTGGATGAGATCCAGTCCCAGCTGGACGGCAAGGCCGACCTCAACCACTCGCACGGTGAGTCCGGGTCGGTCGCCGCCAGCATCGGCACCGCCGACGCCCGCCCCACCGGCACGGAGGGGTTGATCCATTCCGAGCTGGAGGGGGGGAAGGCGAAACGGACCGTCATTCTCAATGGTAATGGCCAGCCGGCCTACCATCTGGTTCCCCTGGATATGGCGATCTACGTGGGCCTGGTAATGGGAGGACGGGCATGATCACGTCGCTGGAAAGCAAGCGGTTCTATGGGCCAGCACACTTAGCGACCTCGGCAAGTTCCCTGTTCACGGGGGCCGCCGGCAAGACGGCCCTCGTACACGAGATCTTGCTCCACAACTCCGGGTCGGCCGCCGCCACCTACACCCTGCACCTGGTGCCCAGCGGAGGCACGGCCGGGGCGAGCAACCGGATATTCCACGGCTCGCTGGACGTAGATGAGACACTGCTCATTTCCCTGGGCGGCGGAGGGCTGGTGCTGTCCGAGGGCGACTCCCTCCAGGGGCTCGCCTCGGCCGCGGACAGTATCGTGGCCACCATCCACGGCGCGGAGGTGAGCTGATGGGTGTACAGTTTTATCCCCCGCGGGGGACAGTGAAGTCCCTTCAGGAAGTCAACGCCACCTTCACCACCACCAACTCCGGCACCAACAAGGTCTACGAGGTGCCCCTGGCCACCAGCGTGGTCAAGGCCAACAGCCACTTC
>MTPE01000431.1 GCA_002011835.1 Desulfarculaceae bacterium JdFR-95
AGGATCAGGGTGTAGACCATGGGCCGATTGCGCATGGGCGAGATGAACACCCGCTCCAGACCCAGGCCCACCAGCCCCACCGCCAGCGGCGCCAACAGCAGGGCCAGGAAGTAGTTGGCCCCCAGGGCCACCGCGGTGTAGCCGAAATAGGCCCCCAGGGCGTACAAGGAGCCGTGGGCCAGGTTCATCACCCGGTTGAGCCCGTATATGATGTTCAGCCCGATGGCGACTATGAGGAACACCCCTCCCAGCACCAGGCTGTTGAGGATTATGTCCACCACGGTGGCAAAGGTCTGACCCATGGCTCCACCTGCCTCGCGACGGCTTGGGGGTGGAGGGAGGGCGGGAACCCCACGGAGGCCGAAGGGCCCCCGCCCTCCCCGGGGGGATTCACACTTGCGTCAACCACGCCTCGCCTAGAAGCTGTAGCCCGGACAAGCCGGCCCCAACTCCTTGGCGGGGAAGATGTTGATCACCTTCATGTACATCTTGGCCCCATAGGGGTTGGGCGGTGCGGGCATGGTCTCGGTCAGCACCGCGTCGTTACGCATGCAGTTGTCCTTGGGGCAGATCCACACCTTGCCGTAGGGCCCGTCGAAGCTGATGCCCTTGAGCGCCTGGGCGATGGCCTTGGCGTCGGTGCTGCCCGCCTTCTCGATGGCGTTGAACAGGTTCATGGCCCCCACGTAGGAGTGCGCGGCCGCGTCGCAGGGGATGGCCTTGTAGTTCTTGTAGTAGCGCATGTTCCAGGCCTTGGCCTTGGCCGCGTACTTGGGGTGGTTCTCCAGGTCCCAGGCGTAGTCGCTGGCCCCGAAGATGCCGGTGCCGTTGACGCCGGCGTTCTCCAGGTCCATGGCCCCGGGGGCGGCACCGCTGACGATGCGGCAGGTCTTGGTCAGGCCGAACTCGGCCGCCTGGGCCACGAAGCGCGGGATCACGTCGGTGATCAGGGCGATGTAGATGNCGTCCGCGCCGGAGGCCTTGATCTTGCTGATGTAGGAGGACCAGTTCTTGGTCTTGATGGGCGCCTTGTCGTAGTCGGGATTGACCACATTGATGCCGTACT
Organism: Desulfarculaceae bacterium JdFR-95; assembly: GCA_002011835.1. Taxonomy (GTDB): domain Bacteria; phylum Desulfobacterota; class Desulfarculia; order Desulfarculales; family Desulfarculaceae; genus Desulfocarbo. The sequence goes on from MTPE01000431.1 coordinate 1,067, forward strand.
TCTTGGCCAGGGCCACGAAGCGGTTGCCCGCGTCATGCCCCCAGGCGTAGTCGTGCACCAGCACGTAGTATTTGCGCTTGCGCAGGCTGGGGGTGGCCAGGATGCCCTTGACGTTGCCGATGGCGGTCTGGTCGTTGGCCAACTGGCCGCTGCGGAACACCAGGGGGTGCAGACCGTAGAACTTGGTGGTCATCACGTGGGTGGAAAGCAGGGGCACGCCCAGCTTGTCGATGTTCTTGGCCAGGGCCAGGCCCACCCCGGAGCTGAACACGCCCACCAGAGCCACGCACTTGTCCTTGAAGACCAGCTTCTCGGCCTTCTGCACCGCGATCTTGGGCTTGACCCGCGTGTCCTCCACGATGAGCTGGATGGGACGCCCGTTGATGGTCTTCTTCTCCTTGGCCGCCATGTCGATGCCGTTGCGCATCTCCTGGCCGCCGTTGGCCACGATGCCGGTCAGGGGCACCAGCACGCCGATCTTGATGGGCTCGGCCGCCACCGCCGGCAGGGCCAAGGCCAGCCCCAGCGCCAGGCTCAGGGCCACGATGGCTATTCTCTTCATCTCTCCCCTCCGTTTCTCCAGGTCCGGCACCGCCGCGGCTCTCCTCTGTGCGGGCGGTGCCAAGACGTAACCAAGTCAAACCACCCGAAAGACGCTTCTCCTAAAAGGCTCTGCACCCCCTTTCTCTGGTTTGTGGTTTCCGCCTTCTTTCTTCCTGCGGGGCCCTTGGGGACGCCTCCGGGGCATCCTCCCTCCCTTTGTGCGGGCCCCGCCTACAACACCTGGTCCAACAGCTCGGTCAGGTCGTAGAGCTTCATCTCGCTGCCGATCAGCTTGGCGCCGGCGTTGAGGTTGTAGTGACAGAAGGGGCAGATGGAGACCATGTGCTGGGCGCCGGTGGACATGCCCTCGGCGATGCGCAGCCCCGCGTTCTTGGCCGCCCAGTCGCCGAAGCCGGTCATCACCCCGCCGCCTCCGCCGCAGCAGTAGGAGTTGCCCCGGATGCGCGCCATCTCCACCAGCTCCACCCCGGGAATGGCCTTGAGCAACTCCCGCGGCTGGTCGTAGAGGCACTCCTCCTCGCTGACATCCAGGTAGGCGCCGGGCCACAGCTCCTCGCCCTCGGTGTCCACCCGGAACTTGTTCAGGTGCCGGCCGGTGTGGCAGGGGTCGTGGTAGGTCACCTTCATGTCCAGCTCGCCCTTGAAGGTGAGCTTGCCCTCCTTCCACAGCCGGTGGAGGAAGTCGGCGGTGTGGATCACCTCCAGGCCGTCCATGATCTCCTCGTAGTCCGAGGCCAGGGCGTAGTCCTTCTTGATGGCGCGGTAGCAGCCCGCGCAGGAGGTCACGATGCGCTTTACGCCCTTCTCCTCCTTGAGCTTGCGGAAGGTCTCCAGGTTCTGGGTGGCCACCCGCTTGAAGGCCTCGGCGTCACCCACCCGCATGGCGGTGGAGCCGCAGCAGACCTCGTTCTGGCCCAGGCAGCCGAAGTCGATGCCCAGCTTCTGGAAGATGGAGGCCGTGGCCACCGGCACCCCCTGGGCCTGCTTGTTGAAGGCCCCGGTGCAGCCCACGTAGAACAGGGTCTCGGCCGGCTCCTTGTTGATGTCCTTGATGGGACGCCCCGCCTTCTTGAAGGGCCGCATCCAGTCGGTGCGCATGCGGCGGGGGCCCTGGTAGGGGTTGTCGTAGCTCTTGAGCGACTGCACCAGGTTCTTGTGCGGGGGCAGGGGGCCGTAGCCCTGCTCCACCGCCTTGCGGCGCATGCCCTCGATTATCTCGGGGATGAAGGGCTTGTGATCAAGCTGGCACTGGGTCTGGCAGCCCCCGCACACGGTGCACTTGTAGATGGCCTCCAGGAAGGCGGGGTCCTCGAAGCTGAGGGTGCCGTCCAGGATGCCGCGGGCAAAGGCGATCTTGCCCTTGGAGGACATGTTGCCCTCGAAGCCGAACTCCTCGCCCGCGGGGCAGATGGGGGCGTAGAAGGGGGGAGGCCCGAAGTCGTAGGCCACCCGGCAGGTGCCGCAGGCCGTGCAGCGCCACACATAGTGCTCCAGCTCCTCCAGGCTGGGGATCTTCCACTCCATGACCAACCTCCCTCCGCTAGATGCCCAGCTTGCCCGGGTTCATGATGTCGTTGGGGTCCAGCATCGCCTTCACCCGCTTGAGCAGCATCAGGTAGCCGGGGTGGGCGCGGGCGTTTATCTCCCGGGCGAAGTCCACCGGCGGCTTGTAGGGGATGCCTCCCTCGTCCAGGTCGATCTTCAGGCACTCGATGATGGCCCGCCGGGCGTTCTCGGTCTCTTCCTTGCTCTGCTTGTTGAAGGGGATCATGGCCCGCAGCATGCCGTAGTGCACCCCGCGGTACATGCTCATGCGTACTGCCGGCGAGAGGTTGTGCTCGATCAGGATCTTCTTCCAGCGGGTGTAGACCGGAGCCCACTTCTTGGCCGGAGTGAAGGTGCCGGGCCAGGAGATGCCCGCACCGGCCATCTTGCAGTAGTTCTTGGTGGAGCCCACCACCTGGCTGGGCAACTGGGTGCGGCCGCGCAGGGCCTCCTCGGGGTAGTGGGTCACCTTGACGCTGGAGCCCCTGGCCTGCTCCTCCTCCACCACCTTCTGCCAGATCTCCTCGCGGGCCTCGCGCTCCTTGTCGGTCCAGGAGTAGGTGGTGGCGTAGCTGTTCCACTCCGGGGCGTCGTCGGGCTTGGGCCGGTAGGGGTAGGGGATGGGCACCTGGGACAACCACCAGCTCACTGCGGTGAGGTCGTCGCAGATCTCGTAGTTGGACAGGTTGAACATGTAGGAGACCATGTCCTCCACGGTGTCACAGGACACGGTGAAGATCTTGAGGATGGGCGGGGCGGGATGCACGTTGACCGCCAGCTTGGTCACGATGCCGGTGGTGCCCAGCCAGCCCTTGAACAGCCCGTCCAGCTTGGGCAGGGGCAGGGTGCTGTGCCAGGCCTTGGGCTGGATGGCGCAGGAGCCCACCCGCACCAGCTCGCCCGTGGGCAGCACCACCTCCATGGAGGTGATCTCCTGGCTCTGCAGGCCGTAGCGGGCGTTCATGCCCCCGATGCCGTGACTGATGGCGCAGGAGCTGACCGAGGCCGAGGGCGGTCCCACCGGCCAGCCGAAGCGCAGGTTGTGCTTGGCCAGCTCCGCGGCCAACTGGGCGTGGCTCACCCCGGGCTCGATGATGGCCACCAGATCCTGGGTGTCGATCTCAATGATCTTGTTCATGCGCTTGAGGTCCAACAGGATGCCGCCCCGCTCCGGGATGGTCAGCCCCCCGATGTTGGTGCCCGCGGTGTAGGGCACCACCGGGATCTTCTCCCGGTTGGCCAGCTTGAGGATCTCCTGGATCTGCTCCACGGTGCTGGCCATGACCACGTAGTCCGGCAGCTTGGGCTCCACGAAGGACAGGTCGTAGGAGTAGGCGTAGCGGATGTGCAGGGCATCGGTGGCGTTGCCCTCACCCACGATGTCCACCAGCGCGGCCAGCACCGGGTCCGTCTTCTTGGCCGTGGCAGTTCCCATGACAAAACCTCCTTTGCGCGCGCGGCGCAGGACTCCCGATTACCGCCCGCCGGTGCCCCGGCCGGCTCCGGCGGCGCGTGTGAGCTCGTACTGTGGGGGGAGGGAATCAGCGGGAAGGCAGGGCCTGCAGGTCACCCGCCCGCAGACAGACCGGACCGGATGTTGCCAGCATGTGCCCCGATCCTTGCTCATGCCTGGGGAAACCCCTCCCTTCACGGTTTCCACCCGGCGCCCTCCCGAGGTGACGCCCTCCCGCCCCTCCCCCGGCGAGAGGCCGCCCAAGACCCCGGCCGACTCAGGCCAGCTCCCGCAGCTTGGCCAGGCGGGCGTTCCGCTTGCGCACCACGATCTTGAAGTTGCGCGGCACGTCGGCCATCAGGGAGCCGGACTGCTCCGCCCCCTTGGAATAGGCCGCGATGATGCGCTCCTCCAGCTCCAGGGCCTTGGCCACCGCCTGGGCCAGGTCGGCGCCTTCGGCCAGGGTGGTGTCCAGCTCGTAGTCCTCGCTCTCCAGGTCGAAGGCGTAGCAGCCCTCGATGGCGTCGGTGATCACCGACTGGTAGGCCATCTGGATCTGCTTGTTGTATTTCCGGTTCTCCTGCGCGAAGGCCTTGAAGGTGTCCGCGTGTTCAGGGAAGCGCTGGGCCAGGTCCTCGTAGAAGACGGCCAGGCGCTCCTCCTGCTCGCGCAGGAAGCTCAAGGTCTCCGATGCCGTGTTCAGCTTCATGTCCGGGTTTCCTCTCTACCGCCCTACAGCCAGCGGTGGATGCACACCTTGCTCTCGGTGAAGAAGCGCACCGCCTCCTTGCCCTGGGTGTGCAGGATGCCCATGAAGGAGCCCTTCATGCCGCTGAAGGGATAGAAGGCCATGGGCGCCACGATGCCGATGTTGATGCCCACGTTGCCGCTGATCACCTCGTACTGGAACTGGCGCGCGTGCTTGCCGCTGGAGGTGAAGATGGCGTGCCCGTTGTGATAGGGGCTCTCGTTGCAGATCTCGATGGCCTCGTCCAGNGTCTTGGCCCGCAGCACGTTCATGGTGGGGCCGAAGATCTCCTCCCGCACGATGCGCATGGAGCGGTCGCAGTTCTCCAGGATGGTGGGGCCCAGGAAACAGTCCTCGGGGTAGTCGCCCTTGATCTTGGGCTTGCGGCCGTCGAGGGTGATCTTGGCCCCCTCCTTGACCCCGATCTCGATGTAGTTGAGGATGCGCTCCTTCTTCTGGGGATCGCGCACCGGGCCCATCTGCACCGACTCGTCCAGGCCGTAGCCGATGACGATGTTCTTGGCCCGCTCGCGGGTCTTCTCCATGAACTCGTTGTAGAACTTGTCGTCGTCGCCCACGATGACCAGGCTCTGACCGGCCAGACAGCGCTGGCCCGCGTTGCCGAAGAAGGAGGTCATGCAGGCGGCGATGGTGGCGTCCACGTTGCAGTCGGGCATGATGACCAGGATGTTGGCCGCCCCGCCCTGGGCGATGCAGCGCTTGCCGGTCTTGCCGCAGCCGGGNTAGATCACGTTCTCCATCACCGGGGTGGAGCCCACGAAGGTGATGCCCTCGATNTCGGGGTGCTCCAGCATGGCCCCCACCACGGTGCGGCCGCCGTGCACCACGTTCCACACCCCGGGCGGGAAGCCGGCCTCCTCCACCAGCTCCGCCAGGCGGGTCTGGCTGAAGGGCACCTCGCTGCTGGGCTTGATGATCACGGTGTTGCCCGTGGCCACGGCGTAGGGCGCCGACCACAGGGGGATCATGAAGGGGAAGTTGAAGGGCCCGATGATGCCGAACACCCCCAGGGGCACCCGGATCAGGTACTCGTCGATGCCGCTGGCGATGTCCTCGCTGGAGTCGCCCATCATCAGGGTGGGGATGCCGCAGGCCACCTCCACGTTCTCGATGCCGCGCCGGGTCTCGCCGCGGCTCTCGTCGATGCACTTGCCGTGCTCCTGGGTCTGGATGCGGCTGAGCTCCTCGAAGTTCTCCTCCAGCAGGTGGAGCAGGCGATACAGGTANCGGCAGCGGGTCACCGCCGGCGTGCGCCGCCAGTCGTGGTAGGCCTCCTTGGCCGCCTGCACCGCCTGGTCCAGCTCCTCCTTGGTGGAGATGCCCACCTCACCGATCTTCTGCATGGTGGCCGGGTTGACCACGTCGATGTGCTCGCCCTTGCTCTCCACCCACTCTCCGCCGATGTAGTTGAGGGCCTTGGGCGTTCCTTTGATGGGTTCTTCCAACAGGGCCATGTCTCGATCCTCCCGAGTGTGAGCCGCGATCCGCCACTCGTCCGCGACCGCAGCCGTTCATCGCTTGCAATCCGCTCGCCCCGAAGGTGCGCGGGACCTACTCGCTCTCCTTCCGCTCCCGGGGCACGATCACGTACAGGTCGCCCGAGGCCACCTGCTTGACCACCATGCCCCGCTTGACGATCTCCGGGTCCACCCCCTCGCCCAACAGGGCCTTGAGCAGGGCGGTGGACATGCGCTGGGGCGACTCCAGGGGCGAGTCGCCGTTGTCGCCTCCCAGGTAGAGGGCGGCGCGGGAAAAACCCAGCATGGCCGGGTCGAAGGGCGGGCTGCCCGTGGCCTGGGCCATGTAGTCACCCACGGCCAGAAGGTCGGCCGCCATCTCCCGCCGCGCGCCCACGCAGTCCTCGGCGATCATGCAGTCCAGGATGCGCCGGTGCGACTCCTTGACCTGGGCATAGAAATCCGGCCCCAGGTCCAACTGCTCCTTGAGGTCGCGCAGCAGGTTGTCCAGGAAGTCCATGATCAGGATCAGGATGGGGTTGCCGGTCATGCGGGCCAGATAGCGGTGGAAGCCGATCTCCTTGCCGGCCGCGCCGCCCCGGTCGCCGGGGTCGGCCTCCACCATCTCCTGCAGGCGCACGATGTCCTCGCCGCTGCGCACCAGGGCCGCCAGGTGGGCCACCGAGGGCTCGATCATGAAGCGCAGCATGGTGATGTCCCGCACCGAGACCGCCTTGAAGTGCAGGAAGTTCATGATGCTGTGCACCGTGGTCTTCATGTCCACCTCGGCCACGAAGACCCCGCCCTGGGTGCCCTTGCGTATCTCCACCAGGCCCATGGCCTCCAGCACGCGCAGCGCCTCGCGCATGGTGGCCTTGGAGACCCCGAACTGGGCCACCAACTCCTTCTCCGAGGCCAGGCGGTCGCCCGGCTTCAGACGGCCCGACAGGATGGCGTCCCGGATCTGCTCGATGATCCGGTCCGAGACTCTCTCGGTCTTGCTGGCGGCCTCGAACATCTGGTTCTATCCGTCTGTCTCCCTATGGGAATTGCTTTGTGGCCTCTCCCCTGGCCGCCGGTCCCGCAGGCCGGGGGCCAGGGGAGAGCAGGCTGAGCCTTGCCGCTCTTTCGGGTGGTCTGAGATGGTTATAGTCGGGTGGGGAATTGGTTGTCAAGCAAAATATTATAATTTTTATGTCGCTTCTGACCGCCGCCAGGCCAACCGCCACACCCCCGCCAACCCCAAAGCCGCGGACAAATCATATCACCTAACGTATCAGAATAGAAGGATAAAAATCCATATCCCCCCTGCAGAGAGGGACTGGAGGGCCGCCCTGCCCCCACCCCATCCCCCACTCCTGCGGAGGCAGGCGAGAAATATTATATTAATTATGATTTTTTGGTTGACTCCCCACGCCCAGGTGTGCCTAGAATGTCCCCGTGGAAGACCCAGGCCCCCAAGGCCAGGGCNAGGAGAGGGTGTCACCCCTTCCCAAACGCATCCAAGCCAACCCCAGTTTGAAGAGGTCTGCTGCCATGGGTATCAAGATCGATCCACTGAAGTGCATCGCCTGCATGGCCTGCGAGCTGGCCTGCGGCTACCACCGCGACGACGCCTTCGCCCTGCTCTCCTCCTGCGTGGTGGTCTATCGCACCCGCGAGCGCAAGGACTACTTCGGCGTGGTGCTCAAGGAAGAAGACAGCCTGGTCATCGCCCGGCCCGAGGGCCTGGAGGTGAAAAAGATCGGCGCCGCAGAGGAGGACTCCGGCGGCGGCGACGCCTCGGCCAAGCCCATGCTCCTGCGCGAGGCCTGCGACCTGTGCGAGGACCGTGACGACGGCCCCCTGTGCATCCAGGTCTGCCCGGTGGAGGCGGTCTACCAGGACTAACCCCAAAGCCCAAACCACGCCCCCGCTACAAGCAAGGAGGCGTCCCGGAGGACGAAAGGTCATGGAATATCTCTCCTCTGACAAGATCGCGGTGATCGACCTAGCTGCGGGCGAGGTCGAGGAACTGGAGCTGGACGAGGAGCTGGTGGCCCAGCGCATCGGCGGCGCCGGCATCACCAGCCACCTCTACGCCCAATACCAGGACGAAGACCCCATCGTGCTGGGCGCGGGGCTGCTCACCGGCACCCTGGTGCCGGCCTCCTCCCTGGCCGTGGCCACGGGCAAAAGTCCCCTCACCGGCACCCTGGTGCACGCCCCCCTCACCCAGTACGCCGGCCAGGAGCTGAAATACTCCGGCTTCGACTACATCGTCATAAAAGGCACCGCCCCCGAGCCGGTCTTCCTCTGGATCCACGACGGCATCGCCGACATCGAGCCCGCGGGCGAGCTGTGGGGGGCCGAGGTGTGGCAGGCGGTCAGCCAGGTGCGGGCCCAGATGGGCGACGAGCTGATCCAGGTGCTCGGCGCCGGACCTGCCGCCGAAAGGGGCAGCGACCTGGGCCAGCTCATGATCAACGAGTGGGCCAGCGGCGACCGCTTCGGCCTGGGCCGGGCCCTGGCGGCCAAGAAGGTCAAGCTCATCGCGGTGCGCGGCATGGGCCTGCTGGAGATCGCCGAGGAGGAGGACTTCCTGGCCGGCTGCCTGGAGCTGCTGAAGGCGGTCAAGGCCGGGGCCTGGGGCGGGCGCCAGGGCCTGGGCGAGCTGGGCGCGGCCCTGGGCTACGACGACTTCGCAGCCTGGCTGGAGCCCAAGCTCCACCGCCACCACGCCGCCTTCAACACCCCCTTCGCCTACCTGGGCTTCCTCATGCTGGAGGGCGACCCCAAGGCCATGAACGAGCCCCAAGCGGACGAGCCCGGGGTGCTGGTGGGCGACCCCGGCGCCCTGGGCGCGCTCAAGGCCCTGGGCCTGAACGTGGAGGAGGCCGGCGACATCCTCAAGGCCTGCGCCAAGGCGGGCCTGGACGCGGCCGGGGTGGCCAAGGTCTGCCAGGGGCGGGGCATCACCGCCGCGGCCGACATCCTGGCCGCACTGGAGGACATCTCCGGGCCGGTGGAGGGCCTGAGCGGTCCCTTCAGCACCTGGGCCCCGCTGGGTCTGGCCCCGGACGAGGCGAGCTGGCGGCGGCGTATGGCCGTGGCCCACGTCTTCGGCCTGGACCCCATCTTCATGCTCATGGCCCCGGAGCTGAGCGAGGACAAGCTGGTGGAGCTGGCCGCCCTGGGCACCGAGCTGGAGATCACCACCGACACCCTGGAGGCCGTGGTGGAGGCCATCGCCGGATAGGGCCATGGCGCCGGGCTTGCGGGCATACCGGGAGCACTTCCTCCGCCTGGCCCGGGGAGAGCCCCTCCCCCACCCCTCCCCGGGCCAGGCCCCCCCTCCTTCCCGCCGGGGACGGCCGTGCTATCCCCGCCTGGCGGTCTACACCGGGGGAGGCAGCTCGCACTCCTGGCTGTGGTTCGCGGAGCTGTTCGAGCGCCTGGGCCTGTACGACCTGGTGTTCCTGGACCACCGCCGCCTGGCCGCGGGGGGCCTGGCCGGCTGCCACGCCCTGGCCATGAGCGGGGGCGACACCTTCGGCGTGGCTGCGGCCCTGGGGGCTGCGGGCGCCGCCGCCCTGGAGGAGTTCATCGCCCGCGGCGGGCTGTATCTGGGCACCTGCGCCGGGGCCTACCTGCCCCTGAATTCCAGCAAGAGCCCCCTCGACCTGTTCAATTGGGTGCCGGCCCGCATCACCAACCTCTCCCGGCACCTGCCGGTGGCCATAGACCTGCCGGAGAAGGCCGCCACCCCCTACGGCTGCGCCTACGTCTTCCACCCCGTGCGGGAGGAGGTGAGGCTGGCCACCTGCGGCCGCCAGCCCTGGGCCGGCCAGCCGCCCTTTGTCGCCCCTCTCTACGGTGGGCCGGCCATGGTGGAGGCCGCGCCGGGCCAGGTCCTGGCCCGCTATCTGGAGTTCACTCCCCGCACCCGCTTCCTGGTGGACCCGGGCCTGGCGGCCGAGACCCTGGTGGGCCGGGCCGCGGCCCTGCGGGTGGAGAAGGGCCAGGGGGTGCTCTACCTGCTGGGGCCCCACTTCGAGCACCCCCGCTACCCCGAGGCCAACCGCCTGTTGGCCCAGGCCCTGTGCTGGGACCTGGCCCCGGCCGCGCCC
>MTPE01000432.1 GCA_002011835.1 Desulfarculaceae bacterium JdFR-95
GCCGCGGTCTCGTCATTCATCAGGGTGCCGTTGGTGTAGACCTGGAAGAAGATGTCGGGGAATTCCTCCAGCATCTGGAGGAGATGGGGATAGAGCAGGGGCTCGCCGCCCAGGATGGTCACGAAGTAGATGCCCAGGTCCATGGCCTGGGCCAACAGGTCCTTGACCACCGCATACTCCAGCTCGGGCCGGCGGCCGTAGCCCAGGGTGTAGCATCCCTTGCACCGCAGGTTGCAGCGCAGGGTGGGTGACAAGATCATGATGAAGGGGGGACGGAAGCCGCGTTCGGCTTCGATCTGGTCCCGGCGGCGGCCGCCGTGGAACCAGGCATTGTAGAACAGGGTGTAGAACAGCCGGGCTTGGTTCTCGGTGGGCAACACGCGCATTACCCGGCGGAACAGGTGTTTGGCCGGATGCTCGCTCTCCAGCATCCGGGCCAGTTCATCGCAGGCGTGGTGTACCTCCGGGTCGTCGGACAGGGCCCGGGCCATGCGGATCATCTGCACCAGACGCTCGTCCGACGCCCTGTCCAGCATCTGGACGATAGTTTGCGCGGCCTTGTGGGCTCCCAGCTCCTTCAGGCGCTCCAGGACCTCCATGCGTCACCTCCTTCCCGCACCGAACCGGTCTTCCCTGGCTCGGCCCGCCAACTACACGGTGCTGCGAGGTGCCAGTGGCGAGGTCGTCAGGAGTATGTGGACGTGGACTCGTCTCGGTAGCGGCTCTCTCTCCTTTCTGGGGAAATCTGGTCGTGATACTGGTGGAACTCGGGCCGAGCCTGTCTTTATCATATCATAGACCCAAATTCATGGTAAGCAAGGCGATACACTGGGTTTTTTGCCCCTCGCCAGGGATGGGGCGGGGGAGTAAACTGGGGGTGTAGCAACTCCTCTCAACCCCCTCGCAACGGAGGCCAGCCATGTCGGGATGCAGCCTGAGTCAGGAGCAGATCGAGCGGGTGATCGCCTTCCACGGCCACTGGTGTCCGGGCCTGGCCATCGGNATCCGCGCCAGCGAGTATGCCCTGGCCGAGCTGGGCCGGGACGGAGACGAAGACATCGTGGCCGTGGTGGAGACCGACATGTGCGGGGTGGACGCCATCCAGGTGTTGACCGGGTGCACCTTCGGCAAGGGCAACCTGATCCACCGCGACTACGGCAAGAGCGCCTTCACCTTCTGGCGCCGCGGCGACGGCAAGGCCCTGCGCCTGGTGTATGCCGCCGACCACCTGCGCGGCCCCGACCCCCGCATGCAGGAGCTGAACCAGAAGGCCTCCTCCGGCCTGCTCACCGCGGCGGAGCAGGAGGAGCTGCATCGCCTGCGCCGGCAGCGCTCGCAGCGCATCATGGAGGCACCCCTGGAGGAGCTGTTCCGGGTGGGGGAGCCGGCCGAGCCCCTGCCCCGGCGGGCGCGCATCCGCACCAGCCTGCCCTGCGAGCGGTGCGGGGAGATGACCATGGAGACCCGTACCCGGCGCCTGGAGGGGCGTACCCTGTGCCTGCCCTGCTACCGCGCCCTGGGGGGAGACTAGAGGTCGGCTCCGGGTATGCCGCTCCGGCAGGGAAAGCGGGTGGGATGGCGGGCGCGACACTGATCTCCGGCCCGGTCAACGCCCGGCGAGAAGGGTTTCAGCCCGGCGCAAGTCTTTCCTGCGGGGGCACCTGTCCGCGCGGCCTGCGGGCCGGCAGCGGGGGCCGCTGGCGGCGCGGAGGCATCGCGGTCACGCAAGTGTCTCCCGCGCCCCCTCTGGCGCCACCCTCTGGCCTCCGCCCTACCCTTGGCCTAAGTCCCCCTCTTCCGGCCCACCGCTCCCCGCCGGGCCGGCGGCCCTATTCGGCGCCGTGGATCTCGTCCATGGCCTTCTTCAGTTCCCGNGCCCACTCCTCGAACAGGTCCTCCACCTGGCTCCAGCGCCGCCAGCCCATGTTGAGGGTCAGTGCGCTGTGGCGCTTGAAGTCGGTCATCTCGGCCAACAGCTCGCCGGTGAGGGAGTCGGAGAAGCGCACCTCGATGCCGGCCTCGGCCAGGTCCACGGGCATGCCCATCATCACCACCGAGGCGATGTTGGCCACCGGGTTGACCGGCACCACGTGGGTCAGCGCCGCCCGCACCCGGAGCACGTCCGGGCCGGGCCGGTCCACCACCGGATAGCGGGGCGAGAGCACCTTCACCGCGATGCGGCGGAAGCTGGCCGCCACCTTCTTCAGCTCGGCCGGGGTCAGCTCGCGCTGGGCGCGGGAGGAGTCCAGGCGCACCTCCACCGGGTCCAACATCAGGCGCTTGTACTTCTTCCAGTCCACCCCCGGCTTCTCCCACCAGCGCACGCTCTCGTCGCTGGGGTCGGGCTTGAGGCGGTCGTAGTTGGACAGGAAGCCGGAGTGGGTGGCGGTGGGCGCGGCGCAGCCCGCGGCCAGGGCCAGGCCGGCCAGGATCAGCACCAGGGTGACGACGACGTTCTGCACAGGGCGCATGTCCTTTGCTACCTCCCTCGCTCTGGTTGCCGGGCTCGCATGGGCAGGCCCCCAAATCCTGCCACCGCCCCTGGCCCCGGTCAAGGCCGGGGATTCACACCTCCTGCAGGCGGCCCGGCATGGGGGTGAGGATGGTGGGCGGGCCCTGGGGGTTGACCAGGACCGTGTTCTCCAGGCCCACCGGCCCGGCCGGCAGCACGATCTTCAGCTCCAGGGCGTACACCTCGCCCGCGCGCACCCGGGCCTGGCTGCCCTCCAGCAGGTAGGGCGGGGCGCCCAGCTCCTGGCCCACGCCGTGGCCCACGAAGCGGATACGGTGTCCGGGGCTGCCCAGGAACCACTCGGCCATCCCGTGTTCGCGGGCCACCTCCCAGGCCAGCTCGTAGAGCCGGCCCGAGACCGCCCCGGGCTTGAGCTCGGCCAGCAGCGCCGCCTCCACCGCCTCCAGGCACTGGTGGGCGCGGTGCAGCTCGTCCGCGGCCGGGCCCAGGCAGTAGGTGCGGGTCTGGTCGGTCATGTAGCCCTCCACCGACCAGCCCACGTCCACGATCACCGGCTCGCCGCGACCGATGGGCCGCAGGCTGGCACCCTGGGGGAAGGCGGGCGAAGGCCCCAGGCCCCCGAAGGCCGCGTCCAGGGTGCTGGGCAGGCCCCCCGGCGGACCGGCCACCAGGTGCCAGTTGTAGTTGCCCATGAACCCGCCGCGGGAATTGACCAGGTTCATGCCTCCCCGCGCCATGCCGTAGGTGAGGATCTCGCCCGCCAGTTGGGCCTCGCTCTTGCCTTCGGCCAACAGCCGCGGCACCTGGGCGTAGGCCTCCAGGGCGATCCGCCCGGCGCGGCCGATGGCCTCGATCTCGAAGGCGTCCTTGACCCCCTTCAGCTCCAGCCAGGGCCCGGCCATGTCCACCAGCTCCACCCCGGGCAGGCGCCGGCCCCAGCTCAGGTACTCGCGCGCGGGCATGAGGTCCATAAACAGGCCCAGGCGGGTGCCTGCGGGGAGCCTCAGGGCCTGGGCCACCTGGCTGAAGCCGCGCACCTCCTCCACCGGGATGGGGCTCTCGGCGCGGGCCCGCGGGGGGTGGCGGCGGATGAACAGGCGCGGCTGGCCGGCCCGGTCCAGGAACAGCGCCCCCTGCTGGCTGGTGCCCGAGAGGTAGTACAGGTCCACGGCGTTGGTGACCAGCATGCCGTCCAGGCCCAGCTCGGCCAACAGCTCTGCGGCCCGCTGCCAGCGGGCCTGCAGGATGGTCTCGGGTACCAGGCGGTAGAAGGAAGGGAAGCTCCAGTCCATGACCGTCTCGCTCCAGGGGTAGTGGTCTCAGTGTGTGGTCTGGTCCTGGCTGCGGTCTTCGGCCTCCTCCGGGGAACGGGCGCGGAAGAAGGCCAGCAGGTAGTAGAAGCCCTTGGGGGACCCCTCGCCGCTCACCGGCACCGCGGCCAGGCGTCCCTCGCCCACCAGCAGCTCGAACAGGTCGTTGACGATGGTGCTGAACAGGTCCAGGTCGGTGGGGGACTGGTAGTAGGAGGTGAGCAGCTTGCGGAAGTCGTCCCCCAGGTCGAAGTGGCCCAGCACCTGCAGCAGGTGGGCCTCGTCGCTGGTGCCGATGTAGACCAGGTGGGCGCAGGTCTGGCGGGGGCGTACCTGCTGGCCCAGTGCCAGGGCGCAGCGGCTATGGCAGAAGGGGCACTCGGCGGTGATGACCTGTTCGCTCTCCAGGGAGGGCGGGGCGAACAGGGCCAGCTCCGAGGCGCTCAGGGCCATCTGGGGCACCAGGCGGGCCAACAGCTCCAGGTCGGGGGGACGGCCGATCACCGCCTGCACCCAGCGCCGCCAGGCCAGGGCCATGACCGCGGGCCGGTCCTCCGCGGGCACGTCCTCCAGCCCCTCGCCCAGGGCCAGCCACAGGCGCAGGCCGTATTCGCTGTCCATCTCCACCGCCTCCTCCCGCGCCAGCACCGCCGCGGCCAGCTCCTCCAGGCGGGGCGGGGGGGACTGGGGGTCGTCCAGGCCCGCGGCCTGCAGGGCGCGGCGGCAGACCGTGGCCAGCTCCTCGGCCGCCGCCTCGGCCAGGTCCATCTCCTCGGCGGCCAGGGCCTGGGCCAGCAGGTCCTCCACCAGCTCGAAGTCCTTGGGGTCTAGCTCGCCCCGGCGCACCGCCTCCAGGCTCAGGAACACGCGGTGGAACAAGAAGGGCCGGTCGCGGCGCAGGCTGGCCAGGACCTGGGCCAACACTGGAGCCGGCTCCTCCAGGGAGGCCACCCAGGCCAGGGGGTCGCGGCCCTCGGCCGCCTGGGGGTGGAGCACCTCGCAGACCAGGGCGGTGCGCACGAACAGGTCGAAGGCCTCGCTGTCCTCCAGGCGCAACAGTGCAGGCTGGCCCAGGCGGTAGGCCAGCCAGTCGTTCTTGTACAGGGGGATGAAGAAGGCGCTGTCCAGGATGCCCTGCACCACGGCCAGGCGGGGGTCCAGGGTGCGGGCGGCAGGCTCTTCAGTCATGTTCCGGGTCCTTGAGAAAGAGGCGGTGGTATTCCTGGTCGTCCAGGTGGCGACGCAGCAGGGTGCTGATCAGCTCGAAGAGCTGGTCCATCTCCTCGCGGCTCAGGCGGGGCAGGATGTGGGCCATACACTCGTCGTCCGAGAACTTCTGCAGGTATATCTGCAGGGTGGCCTCGTCGGTGGCACGGTCGAAGCCGTAGCCCACCAGGCCGCGGTATTCCTCCACNAAGCGGTGTGAATGCAGGGCCATGGCGTCTCTCCCTTGCGGGCTGCCCCCGAGTATAGCCAAAGGGCCGCCGCCCCGCCAAGGGCAAAGGCCAGCCTCTGCCGCGGGCTTCGTCTCCCGGCTCATCCAGCAAATGGCGGGAGGACATGCGGCCCCGGCGTCGGCACAGGAGATGGGAGGATGTTCCGTCGCCTTCGCCTGGAAAATGGCGTGGTTTCTCGCCTGGCCCGCGGACGGCGGCGCCGGGGCCATGAATTCCCGGCAAAGACCAGCGCCCGATCCGGTTCATCCCGGGCCGGCCAGCTCGAGGCCATGAGTCCAACCAGGGTGGTCCGGGGCCGGCCTGGAGGGAGTCCGGTCCGGGACGACCTACCCCGCCCCCGCGCTTGCCGGATGATCCTCTCTTCCGTGCTTCAGGACTGCTCGCGGCGGCTGCGCTCCTCGTCGCGCACCTCGCGGCGCAGGAGCTTGCCCACCTTGGACTTGGGCAGCATGTCGCGGAACTCGATGTAGCTGGGCACCTTGTAGGAGGCCAGGCGCTTGCGGCAGAAGGCGATGAGGTCGTAGCCGGTGATGCCCTTGATGTCCTTCTTGAGCACCACGAAGGCCTTGACCCGCTCGCCCACCTTCTCGTCCGGCACCCCCACCACGCAGGCGGCCACCACCGCGGGGTGCTCCTGGAGCACGCACTCCACCTCCGAGGCGGAGACGCGGTAGCCCTTGTGCTTGATGGTGTCCACGGTGCGGTCCACGAAGTAGAGGTAGCCCTGCTCGTCCTGGCGCACGATGTCGGCGGTGCGGTAGTAGAGTTTGCCCTCGATCTCCACGAAGGCCTGGGCGGTCTCCTCGGGCTTGTTCCAGTAGGCGGTGACCATGGGCGAGGAGTGGACCAACAGTTCGCCGGGCTCGCCGGGGGGCACCGGCTCCAGGGTGTTGGGGTCCACGATGCGGATGGTCTTGCTGGCCAGGACCAGGCCCATGGTGCCTTCGGGGTTGTCGCGGTCGGGGGGGCACATGCACACCCCGCCCACGGTCTCGGTGGAGCCGTAGCCCACGTGGATGGGCTGGCCGAAGCGCCTCTGCCAGCGCCGGGCCACCTCCAGGGGCAGCACGTCGCCGCCGCAGAAGCAGTAGCGCAGGCTGGACAGGTCGTAGAGGTCCAGGCGGTCGTGCTCCAGGATCATGCGGTAGAGGGCGGGCACGCCGATCAGGGTCTTGACCCGGTGGCGGGCGATGGCGTCGAACATGGCGTCCAGGTTGACCCGGGGCTGCAGGATCAGGGTGCCGCCGTGTACCACCACCGTGCCCAGGCCGCAGGTCTGGCCCAGGATGTGGAACATGGGGGCCGAGCCCATGAGCACGTTCTCCTCCACCGGGAACAGGGCCGCGGGGATGGAGAGCTGTTCGTGGGCGCAGGCCTGCACCAGATGATGACTGATGGGCACGCCCTTGGGGTGCTTGGTGGTGCCGCCGGTGTAGAGGATCTCGGCCGTGGCGTGGGGGTCGCCTCCCGCGGGGGGGATGGGCGGGGCCAGGCCCAGCAGGCGGCGCAGGGAGATGGTGTGCTCGGCCCGGGCCACCTTGCCCTTGGGCACCTTGTCGAACACCCAGCCGAAGAGGCGCTTGACCGCGGGCAGCAGGTCCACCAGCCCGGCCACGATCACCTTCTCCAGCCGGGTCTGGTCCATGACCCGGGTGACGTAGCCGTAGTTGCGGTCGGTGCAGACCACGGCCCGGGCCCCGGTGTCGCCGGCGATGTAGGCCAGGTCGAAGGGGGTGTAGATGGGGGTGATGGGCACGGCCACGCAGCCNGCGCGCAGGATGCCCAGCCAGGCCACCAGCCACTGNACCGAGTTGGGCAGGTACATCACCACCCGGTCGCCCGGCTCCAGGCCCAGGCGGCGCAGGCCGGCGGCGAAGCGGCCGCTCAGCTCGGCCAGGCGGGCGTAGGTGTAGGGTGTGCCCAGGTAGTACACCGCGGGCTTGTCCGCGAAGCGGGCCGCGGTCTCCAGGAAGGTCTCGGGTATGGTGGCGTAGGGACCCTGGCCGGTCATGGTGTCCTTGCCTCGCGCGCTCACACCCCGAAGTAGGCGCTCTTGATCTCAGGGTTGTCCATCAGCTCCGCACCGGTGCCGGTGAGGGTGAGCATGCCGTTCTCGATCACGTAGGCGAAGTCGATCAGGGGCAGGATGGGCCGGGCGAACTGCTCGGCGATGACGATGGTCACCCCGGTCTGGCGGCGCACCTGGCCGATGGCCTCCACCAACTGCTTCTGCATGGCCGGGCTCAGGCCCAACAGGGGCTCGTCCAGCAACAGCAGCCGCGGACCCACCATCAGCGCCATGGCGATGGCCAGCATCTGCTGCTCCCCCCCGGAGAGGAAGCCGGCCTTCTTGCGCCGCAGGCGGGCCAGGTTGGGGAACAGCTCGAAGGCCAGCTCCATGCCCTGCCTCATGCGGGCCCGGTCCACCAGGTGGGCGGCGATGCGCAGGTTCTCCACCACGCTGCTGTCCGGGAACACGGGATGGCGCTCGCGGCAGAGCACGATGCCCCGGCGGGCGCGGCGATAGGCGGGCAGGTCGCTGATGTCCTCGCCCTGGTAGAGCACCCGGCCCAACACGGTGATGCGCTCCCCGCCCCGGCGCAGCTCCTTGATGCGCTGGTCCAGGATCAGGCCGGAGAGGGTGTTGAGCAGGGTGGTCTTGCCCGCGCTGTTGGAGCCGATCACCCCCACCATCTGTCCCGCGGGCACGGTGAGGCTCAGGTCGTTGACCGCCAGGGCGTTCTCGTAGAACACCATCAGCCCCTCCACCGCCATGAGGGGCTCGGCCGCCGCCTGGGGGCCTCCGTGGGCCCGCTTGTGCTCCGCCTGGCTGCTCACGCCTCGTTCTCCTCTTCGCCGGCCGGCTTCCGGCCCTGCCTCTGTCCTGCCGCCCCTCGGCCCGCCTGCCCCCGCTCCCTCGCTCGCTCCCCTCGCCTCGGCCCTTTTGGCCTCCTCCGCCCCCGGCCGGACGCCGGCGCCGGGGGGGCTATTCGCTGCCCAGGTAGGCCTGCTTCACCTCCGGGGAGTCCATCACCTCCTGGGGCGAGCCCTCGGCGATCTTGCGCCCGAAGTTGAGCACCAACACCCGCGAGGCGATGCGGAACAGCTCGCGCAGGCGGTGCTCCACCATGACGATGGTGCGGCCCTGGGACTTGAGCTTCTCGATCACCGGCACCAGGCTGGCCACCTCGGCCAGGGACAGGCCGGAGAACAGCTCGTCCAGGACCATCAGCTCGGCCTCCAGGGCGATGCAGCGGGCCAACTCCAGGCGCTTGAGGTAGCCGTGGGGCAGCACGCTGGCCTGCTTGTTGATCACGTCCGAGTCGCGCTCGAAGCCCACCTCCTCCAGCAGGTCCTTGGCCACGGCGTCGCGGTCGCCGTAGGCCCCGCCCTTGAGCCGCCGCACCCGCGGCCCGAACAAGGCCACGTTGAGGTTCTTGTAGGCGGGCAGCTGATAGAAGGGCTTGACCATCTGGAAGGAGCGGGCGATGCCCAACTGGGCCACCTTGTAGGGAGGNAGGCCGGTGATGTCGCGGCCCTGGAACCAGATGCGTCCCGCGTCGGGCTTGACGAANCCGGTGATCAGGTTGACCAGGGTGGTCTTGCCCGAGCCGTTGGGCCCGATGATGCCCAACACCTCGTTGGGGGCCAGGGTGAAGCTCACCCCGTCCACCGCGCGCACCCCGCCGAAGGACTTGGTCAGGCCCTCCACCCTGAGCAGCGGCTCGCTCACCGGCTCACCTCCACCCAGCGCTCGAACTGGCTGTAGCGCCGCCGCAGCCAATGGAACACCCCCTCGGGCAGGCCCACGGTGAACACCACCAGCAGCACGGCGTAGATCACGATGCGCAGGCCCCCCAAGGCCCGCAAGGACTCGTTCAAGGGCACCAGGATGAAGGCCCCCAGCAAGGGACCGGCCAGGGTGCCCAGCCCGCCCACCGCCGCCGCGGCGATGGGCAGGATGGAGTAGTCCAGGGCGAACACCGGCATGCCCACGAAGGTGTAGACATGGGTGCTGAAGGCCCCGGCAAAGGCCCCCACCGACCCGGCCAGGAACAGGGCCTGGGCCTTGTACCAGTAGATGTTGAGGCCGGCGGCCATCACCGCGCGGTCGTTGTCGTTGATGCCCTTGAGCACCAGGCCGTAGTCGGTGCCCATCATGCGGCGGAAGCCGAACAGAGCGGTCCACACCGCGGCCATGGCCACCAGCAGCTCCACCCAGCCCGCAGGCAGGGGGGAGAGCCCGCTGAGGCCCTCGGTGCCGCCGAAGATCTTGGTGGCCTCGATCACCCGCTCGATCATCAGCGGCAGGATCAGGGTGACCATGGCGAAGTAGATACCCCGCAGGCGCAGGACCGGCAGCAACACCAGGGTGCACAACAGCCCGCCCCCCAGGGTGCCGACGGGGATGGTGATCCAGGGGCTGAGGCCGTAGTAGTGGTTCAGTACCCCGGCGATGTAGGCCCCCACCCCGAAGAACAACGCCTGGCCCAGGGAGACCATGCCGCTGGTGGCCAGCAGGTCCCAGGATATGGCCAGCAGGCCATAGGTGGAGGCGTAGATTATCACCCGCCGCCAGTAGGGTGTGGCCAGGCCGGCCAGGGCCAGCAGGGCCAGCACCGGCACCACCCGCGGGGCCAGCAGGTAGAGCATCTCGCGCCAGGAGGTGAGGGCGAAGATGTCCTCGCTGCGNACCTTGATGCCGCGGTCGATGCGCTCGCGGCGGCGGGCGGGGCGGTCTGGCGGGGCGGGGGCGGGCATCAGATGCGNTCCTCCAGCTCCTTGTGGTGGCCGAACAGGCCCGAGGGCTTGACCACCAGGATGGCCAGCAGGGCCACCAGGCTGACGATCATCATCCAGTGCGACTCCCACAGGGTGGAGGTGATGAACTGGGCGTAGCCGATGAGCAGGCTGGCCAGGATCACGCCGGTGGTGCTGCCCAGGCCGCCCACGATGCACACCGCCAGGGCGTTGAGCAGCACCAGGTAGCCCTCGTTGACCGCGATGTGCCCCAGGGGCAGGATCACCAGGGCGGCCACGGCCACGTAGGCCGTGCCGAAGCCCACGGCCAGGGCCGCAGTGAGGTCCACGTCGATGCCCAGGGTGAGGGCGGTATGCTCGTCCTGGGCGATGGCGCGGAAGGCCCGGCCCAGGCGGGTGTAGCGGGTGAAGGCCCAGGCGAACAGGGCCAGGCCCGCGGCCGCGGCCACCATGATGACACGCTGGGCGTCCACCACGGTCTGGCCGATGGTGAAGGTGGCGTCCCAGAACACGGGCAGGGTGTACTCGTAGCCGATGAAGCCCAGGAAGCGGAAGCCCTCCAGGATGACCAGGCCCACGCCGAAGGTGGCGATGACCTCGCTGACCACCAGGCCCCGCACCCGCAGCAAGACCAGGCGATAGATCAAAGCCGCAAAGATACTGGTGGCGGCCACGGCCATGAGCGCGGCCAGCCAAAAGGGCAGACCCAGGGCGTGCAGCCCCAGCCAGGCCAGGAAGCCGGCGGCCACGTACAGGGCGCCATAGGCGAAGTTGGCCACCCCGCTGACGCCGAAGGTGAGGTTGAAGCCCAGGGCCAACAGCATCAGGTTGACGCTGTTGATCAGCCCGTATATCAGGATGCCTTCCAGCAAGGTGTGTGCGGGTCCTCGGACGCAGGGTCTGGTTGTGTGTGGGCGGCGCCGGCGGGGAGCGGATGCTCCCCGCCG